>NZ_BORB01000044.1:0-30378 GCF_018332955.1 Lederbergia ruris | reverse complement strand
TCGTCTTTCGCAAATCACCACGCACACAGAGGCTCCATGTCAAGCCTTCAAATACACATTTAAATAAGTTTCGAAGCACAATGAAAAAAATTAACTTTTATGTGTCCTAAATATTGACGTAGATCCAGATAACAAAGAAAATAGATATTAAATTAATAAATAAAAAATGTTGAGGTTAACTAATTGAATAGTCGAGCTATAAATTTCGCTAAAAACTTCTCATATACTCTTTTATCAAATTTAGTTTCGTTAGTCATTTCGACTTTGGTTGTATTAATTATACCAAGGTTAATTGGCGTAGAAGAGTATGGCTACTGGCAATTGTATCTATTCTATTCCTCCTATGTTGGATTTTTACATTTTGGATGGAATGATGGTGTATATCTGCGCTTTGGGGGAGAGCATTATAATAAGTTAGACAAAAGGTTGTTTCATTCGCAATTTTATATGTTAGCTATGTCTCAGCTCTTACTCTTTGTTATACTATTTATTCTGTCAACTCTAATTTTTAAGAATGAAAACAGAACATTTGTTTTTCAAATGACTGCAATATGTATGTTAATAGTTAATATTAGATACATGTTATTATTTATTTTACAAGCTACAAATAGAATTGTGGAGTATTCACGTATAACTATTTTTGATAGGATATCGTATGCAATTCTAATAACTTGCTTTATATTTATAAATTTAGTTGACTATAAACTTATGATTGTCTTTGATCTTGTAGGTAAATTATTATCTTTAATATATGCGATTTATTTTTGTAGGGACATTGTTTTTCACAGTTTTACGACTTTTTATTTCAGCTTTTCTGAGGCAATTAATAATATCAGTGTAGGAATTAAACTAATGTTTTCAAATATAGCTAGCAAATTAATAATAGGTGTAGTTAGGTTTGGTATAGAGAGGTCTTGGAGTATCTCGATATTTGGAAAAGTCTCTTTAACCTTAACTATTAGTGGCTTCATGATGCTATTTATTAATGCTATTGGTATTATTCTATTTCCTCTATTAAGAAGGAGTTCTGAGGAAAAACTACCAATGCTTTATTTGACAATGCGTGACTTCTTGATGTTGTTTTTATTAGTTTTACTAACTGTATACTACCCCTTTAAGGAGATCTTATCGATTTGGTTGCCCCAATATAAAGATGGACTGTTTTATATGGCTATGCTATTTCCTATGATTTTATATGAGGGGAAAATGGCACTTTTGATTAATACCTATTTAAAAACTTTGAGGAAAGAAAAAAACATGATGAGGTTTAATCTAATCGCCCTTTTTTTAAGTATAGTTTTCACTGTTTTTACTTCGGCTATCGTAAAAAACCTAGATTTAGCAGTTTTGTCAATAGTAGTAGTAATAGGTTTTCGTTCTATTATTTCTGAGGTCTATTTATCTCGGCTATTAAAGATAAAAGTAATAAAAGATATTGTGCTAGAGCTAATAATGACAATCCTATTTATAGCTATCGCCTGGTTTATAGATTCTTGGAATGTAGTAACGATTTATGCAGTAGGTTATCTGGCCTATCTAATAGTTAAAAGAAAGGACTTAGCAATCTCAGCTAAAAATTTGAAAGGGTTAATATCTAAAGAGTAGAATTAGAAGTTCCCCTGCAACAACGGGGAAAAATTATTTAATGTCAGGACTAGATATTAATCGTCTAACAATCAAATTAGTAAATTGTTCTATATAGAACAATATAGAGTTTATAACTAGGGAAGTTCAAGGTAGTATCAATTCATTGTACAAAATAATACTCGAGATAAATATCTCATACATTTTTAATTGAGTAACTGAAAGGAATTGAAGTAATGATAAAAGGTATCATCTTAGCCGGAGGTAGTGGTACAAGATTATATCCTCTAACAAAAACCATTTCAAAACAACTGTTGCCAATCTATGATAAGCCTATGATATACTATCCTTTGTCAGTATTAATGTTAGCAGGTATTAAAGATATACTTATAATTTCCACACCACAGGATACTCCAAAGTTTAAGCAACTTCTAGGCGATGGGAGTGATATTGGGATTAACCTTACTTATGAAGTACAAGAAACGCCAGATGGTTTGGCACAAGCTTTTTTAATTGGTGAGGATTTTATAGGTGAAGACAATGTAGCTTTAATTTTGGGGGATAATATTTTTTACGGGCATGATTTTACTAAATTACTTGAAAGTGCAGCAAATAGGGATAAGGGAGCAACGGTTTTTGGATACAATGTAAAAGATCCCAAACGTTTTGGTGTTGTAGAGTTTGATCAGACAGGCAAGGTTGTTTCCATAGAAGAAAAGCCGGAAAATCCTAAATCAACTTATGCCGTAACCGGATTATATTTCTATGACAATAGAGTAGTTGATATCGCTAAACAGATTAAACCTTCGGATCGTGGAGAATTAGAAATTACTGATGTAAACAAGGCTTATCTGCAATTAGGTGATTTAAATGTTGAATTATTAGGGAGAGGCTTTGCTTGGCTAGATACAGGAACACACGAATCTCTGCTTGAGGCATCAACATATATTGAAACAGTTGAAAAGCGTCAAAGTTTGAAAGTCGCTTGTTTAGAGGAAATAGCATACAGAAAAGGATATATAACTAAGGAGAAATTATTAAAATTAGCTGAACCATTAAGAAAAAATGAGTACGGAAAATATTTAATTAGTCTAGCTAATCAACAAAAGGAAATCTTAAAAAAAGAGGGGGTTCTGGGATGAAGTTCACAGAAACCTTTTTGGATGGAGTTATTGTTATAGAGCCTAGGATTCATGGGGACAAACGGGGGTGGTTTATGGAAACGTATAGTGAAAGTGTTTTTTCAAACGCTGGAATTATATTAAAGTTTGTCCAAGACAACCAATCTTTTTCAGCAACAAAAGGAACTTTACGTGGATTACATTATCAGATGAATCCAAAAGCACAGACCAAACTTGTTAGATGCATGAAAGGTGTTATTTTTGATGTAGCTGTAGATATTCGTAAAGAAAGTCGAACCTATGGAAAATGGTTCGGAATTGAATTAAGTGCTGAAAACAAGAAGCAATTATTAATACCGAAAGGTTTTGCCCATGGATTTATGACTTTAACAAATGATGTTGAAGTTCAGTATAAAGTTGATGAAATATATTCTCCAGAGAATGAACGAGGTATTCTTTGGAATGATCCAGAAATTGCAGTAGAGTGGCCAATTGATGTAAAACCGGTATTGTCTGCTAAAGATGAGGTCGCTCCGCTCTTAAAAAATGCTGATAATAATTTTGTGATGGGTGAATAGGTAAATGAAAATACTCGTTACTGGATATGGTGGACAACTTGGCTTTGATGTAGTTAAGGAAGGTAATCAGCGTAAATTAGAGGTGATAGGAACAACCTCAAGCGATTTAAATATTACAGATGAAACTAAGGTCAGGGAATATATAAATAGGATAAAACCCGAGGCAATTATCCACTGTGCAGCATATACAGCTGTAGATAATGCAGAAGATGATAGAGATAAATGCTATGACGTAAATGCAAATGGAACGAAGTATTTGGCAACTATGGCAAAGGAAATAGATGCAAAGTTTGTGTATATAAGTACAGACTATGTTTATAATGGGAAAGGCGAAATTCCTTTTTCTGAGGAATCAACTCCGGATCCTATCGGTTACTATGGAAAAACAAAATACAAAGGTGAACAGATTGTACAGTCATTGCTAGATAATTATTTCATCGTTCGTATTTCGTGGGTTTTTGGGACGAATGGTAATAATTTTGTAAAGACAATGTTACGCTTGGCGGAAACACATAATGAATTAAATGTGGTAGGAGATCAATTTGGTTCCCCCACTTATACATTTGATTTAGCCCGATTAATAATAGATATGGTACAAAGTGAAAAATATGGTATTTATCATGCCTCAAACGAGGGCTATTGTAGTTGGGCTGAATTTGCTACGGAAATATTTAGACACGCTAATAAAAATGTCAAGGTAAATTCGATTACGACAGAGGACTATCCAACACGTGCTGTTCGTCCTAAAAACTCACGGATGTCCAAACGTAAATTAGTAGATAATGGATTTAAACCTTTGCCAACATGGCAGGATGCGGTTGCAAGATACCTAAAATATGAACTACACGAGGTGAAATAGATGGAAAGGAAAAAAGTATTGATAACCGGCGGAGCCGGTTTTATTGGTGGGAATTTTGTTCATTACATGGTTAACAAATATGCTAACTACGATATATATAATTTAGATCTTTTAACGTATGCTGGAGATTTAACCAAGCATCGTGATATTGAAGCAAAAGAAAACTATCATTTTATAAGAGAGGATATTGCCAACCATAAAGCAATATTTTCTCTTTTCGATAAAGAGAAGTTTGACTATGTAATTCATTTTGCAGCAGAAAGCCATGTGGATCGCTCTATTACAGATCCTGGTGTATTTGTACGCACAAATGTGTTAGGGACTCAGGTTTTATTAGATGCTGCCAGAAAAGTAGGAGTTACCAAATTTGTTCATGTATCAACGGATGAAGTGTACGGAGAGCTGGATTTTGATCCGACGTCGTTTTTCACTGAAGAAACACCTCTGCAACCCAATAGCCCTTATAGTGCAAGTAAAGCATCTTCTGACCTATTAGTTCGTGCCTATCATGAGACATATGACTTACCAGTAAATATTACTCGTTGCTCAAATAACTATGGGCCATATCATTTTCCGGAAAAGTTAATACCTTTGACAATTTCCCGTGTATTGAATGATCAAAAGGTCCCTGTTTATGGGAACGGGAAAAATATCCGAGATTGGTTGCATGTTATTGACCATTGCGCTGCTATTGATTTGGTAATGCACAAAGGCGCTATGGGGGAAGTATATAATGTAGGCGGACATAATGAAAAAACTAATTTGGAAGTTGTAAAATCAATCATTAATGCATTAGATAAATCTGAGGGTTTAATAGAATTTGTGAGTGATCGACTAGGCCATGATAAGCGTTATGCTATTGATCCAACAAAGTTAGAACAATTGGGATGGAACCCAACTTATACTTTTGAAACAGGAATTGCTCAAACTATTCAATGGTATCTTGATAACAAAGAATGGTGGGAGCAAATCATTAGTGGAGAATATCAGCATTATTTTGAAAAACAATACAGCTTTTGAATTTCTTATTAGAAAGGAAGGCCATTATGTACAAAATCGCAGTAGCAGGAACAGGTTATGTCGGCCTAGTAGCCGGTGTATGTTTTGCCGAAAGAGGCCACCAAGTAACTTGCGTAGATATAGACGAAAAGAAAGTAGAAGTTATGAAGTCTGGGGTTTCTCCAATATATGAAGATGGTCTAGAAGAATTAATGCAAAAGAATTATGAGGCTGGTCGGGTAGATTATACGACAGATTATCAAGCTGCTTATAAGGATGCGGATGCCGTATTTATTGGTGTAGGAACTCCGGAAAAGGCAGACGGTTCTGCAAATCTATCGTATATTGCAACGGTTGCTAGACAAATAGCTGAGTCTGTTGAAAAAGATTGCCTAGTGGTTGTGAAGTCTACAGTTCCTGTTGGGACAAATGATAAAGTTGAACAGTTTATCCAAGACTTTTTAACCCATGATGTAAGAGTAGAAGTAGCTTCTAACCCAGAATTCTTAGCACAGGGATCTGCCGTGCATGACACCCTTCATGCTGAAAGGATTATTATTGGGACAGAAAGTAAATGGGCAGAGGAAAGACTAATGAGTATATATGAACCTTTTGGTTTGCCGATTGTTTCTGTAAATAGACGTTCAGCGGAAATGATTAAATATGCTTCCAATGATTTCCTTGCCCTTAAAATATCGTATATGAATGATATCGCGAATCTCTGTGAATTGGTTGGTGCAGATATTCAAGATGTTGCTAAAGGAATGAGCTTTGACCAACGGATTGGTAATAAATTCTTAAATGCTGGTATTGGCTTCGGAGGTTCATGCTTCCCGAAAGATACGAAAGCATTGGAATACTTGGCAAGACAGAATGGTTATGAATTAAAAACTGTTAAAGCAGCCATCGATGTAAACAAAGAACAAAAATTAAAACTATATAATAAAGCTAGCAAACGACTTATTACATTTGACGGTCTAAAGGTAGCTGTTTTAGGGTTGACATTTAAACCTGGAACAGATGATTTACGAGAAGCGGCTTCTCTTGAGAATGTACCATTGTTACTAGAACAAGGGGCAGATATCTATGCATTTGATCCAGTGGGAGCAGGGAATTTCGCTAAGGTCTATCCAGAAGGTAGAAACGGGAATGGAACGATTACATATGTTTCTAACGTTGAACAAGCCTTAAAGGATGCGAATGTCTGCTTTGTTTTCACTGAATGGGGTGAAGTAAAAGCTTTAACACCTACATCTTATAAAGAACTGATGAAAACTCCTTTAGTCTTTGATGGAAGAAATATTTACAGTGTTGAAGAGATGAAAAAAGCGGGGGTCGAATATCATTCAATTGGTAGAGAAACAGTAATGAGAAAAGACGCAAGGGAGTCGAAACAACTTGAACTACAAAGCTCTAGATCCTAATAAAACATATCTTATTACAGGTGCTGCTGGTTTTATTGGCTTTTACTTATCTAAGAGATTGCTAGATCAAGGATGTCGTGTAATAGGTGTTGATAATATCAATGATTATTATGATGTGAACCTAAAACACACGCGTTTGGCACAGCTTGAACCTTATGAGAATTTTACTTTTATTAAAGGTGATATTTCAGATAAGTCAATGATCAGTAATACCTTTGAGGAATACAAACCAAATATTGTTGTAAATCTAGCTGCACAAGCAGGTGTCCGCTATTCCATTGAGAATCCTGATGCCTACATTCAAAGTAATGTTATTGGTTTTTATAATATCATCGAAGCATGTAGACACAATCCGGTAGACCACCTTATATATGCTTCTTCTAGCTCAGTTTATGGCGCTAATAAGAAAGTTCCTTTTGAGGAAACAGATTTTGTGGACAACCCAGTCTCACTATATGCAGCGACGAAGAAATCAAATGAACTTATGGCACATACGTATAGCCATCTTTATAAAATTCCAGCTACTGGTCTAAGGTTCTTTACTGTTTATGGACCAATGGGACGTCCAGATATGGCTTATTTCGGATTCACGGATAAATATTTTGCAGGTGAACCCATCAAGATTTTTAACAATGGCGATTTTGAAAATGATTTATACCGTGATTTTACTTACATTGATGACATTGTAGAAGGTATCCAACGTCTATTAAGCAATCCGCCAGTTGGAGATGTCCAACATAAAGTCTATAACATTGGGAACAATAATCCAGAAAAACTAATGGTATTTATTGGAGCGTTAGAAAAAGCTTTAAGTAAATCATTAGGAAAAGAAATATCATTTGAGAAAGTTTTTGAGCCGATTAAGCCAGGAGATGTCCCAGCTACCTATGCATCTACCGATCAATTACAAAAAGCTGTTGGCTTCAAGCCTGAAACTTCAATAGAAGAAGGATTACAGAAATTTACGGATTGGTATGTTGATTATTACAAGAAGAAATAATAAGGGGCCGAAAGGTCCCTTTAGATACGTTTAGACCATGAGTGAAAGCCCTATCACATTTGTGTTTGGATGAGTTTTATTACTTTGCTTATAATGGTAGGCCATTTTTCTCGTAATGGTATTTCCTATATTAGACTAGTATTATCCAATCGCAGATTTCAATTCTTAGATAAAAACATTGTCGAAATTTGTCGAAATTCATAGGAATATATTCGAGCATAGTGGATAATAGAATTAATATATATTTGAGAGGTGGTATTTAAAATGAGCTACTTTCTAGATGCCCCAGCCAATATTATCGGTAATAATTTTTTACGAGAACCACAAGAGGATGCATACAGAGCGATCTATGACCATTTTGTACATAAAAAAAGTGAAGAACATGCGTTAGTTACACTTCCTACAGGAACTGGAAAAACTGGTTTAATGGGGATAGCCCCTTATAAAATAGCTGAAGGAAGAGTACTAATTATTACTCCGCAGACTGTAATAAGAGATTCGGTTCTAGGATCATTAGATCCTACTCATCCGAAAAATTTCTGGATATTCTCAAGAGTATTTAATGAAGTTCATCACCTACCTACTTTAATAGAATACGAAAAAACATTGACAGATGAAATAGTCCAACAAGCCGATATAGTGGTGTTGAATGTTCATAAATTACAAGAACGTTTAGATTCATCATTGATAAAAAGAGTTAGTCCTGACTTTTTTGACATGATAATAATTGATGAGGCACATCACGCTGAAGCAAACACGTGGAAAAGAGCAATTGAATATTTCGAAGGCAGTAAAGTGCTTAAGGTTACGGGAACACCTTTTAGAAGTGACGGTAGAACCATTGAAGGAAAAGATATATATAAGTATAGCTTGGCACAAGCAATGGCAAAAGGATATGTAAAGAGTTTAGAAAAAATTGATCATATTCCTGACCAAATGTTTTTTACACTTGATAATGACCCTAGTAAGACATATACACTTGATGAACTAAGAGAAGGGAATATAAGGGAAGAAAATTGGATTCAGCGATCTGTAGCTTTATCAAGAGAAAGTAATGAAAAGATAGTTGATCTTTCTATAGAGCATTTGAAAGAAAAAAAGGGGTTAACAAATAATCCACATAAAATCATAGCCGTTGCATGTAGTATCGATCATGCTAAGGACATACAAAAGATATACAAGGAAAAAGGTTATGAGTCATCAATCGTCCATAGTAAACTAGAAAAGTTTGAGCGGGAAAAAGAGCTTAAAAAAATAATTGATGATAATGTTGACGTGGTTATCAACGTCGCCATGCTAGGAGAAGGATATGACCACAAATTTTTATCAATAGCGGCTATTTTTCGTCCATTTAAAACGTTGCTTCCTTATGCTCAATTCATTGGTCGTACCTTAAGGGCAATTGAAACGGAAGATGGAACTTTTACGGAAGAGGATAATACGGCTGTACTTGTACATCACAAAGAATTAGGCTTAGAACCATTATGGGAATATTATAAAAAGGAAAAAGTTAAGCGAGATGCTATAAAAAAGATTAAGGAAGATAAAAATTTAGATTTAGGTGGATCTGGTTCAAAAGATTTAACAAAAGGAGAAGCTAATGAATCAGATGGTTTTAGAATTGAAAAGGACACCTTTGTGGAAACTGAATTAATAAGAATACGAAAAGAAAAATTAGAAGAAGAAAATAAAAAAATTCGTGAACTTCAAGAACTATTAGGTGTTGATGAAAATAAAGCCAGAGACTTTATTAGACAGTCTAAAAAGAGCACTGATACAGAAAGGTTGCTTCGTCCTGATAAATTCTATATCCAAAGAAGAAAAGATTTAGATACACTAATTCGTGAGGAGCTGATACCTGAGTTGGTAGCTGATTATAATCTAGATTTGGATGGTGACGAGTTAGTAAGAGGAAGATATATCTTACCAAGAAAAGGTTATGGATGGATTTACGGTAATGTTAAGACAAATGGCGCTTTATTAGGAACTTATTTTAATGCATACTTAAAGAATGAATTGAAGGTTCCACGGGATCAATGGACACTAGATCAATATGAAGAGGCCATTGAATTAGCAAAGTCTCTTGATAACTATATTCGTGAGATAGTGGATAAAAATGAGGAGGGAAACAAATGAATGAATTAATTGAACGGTTGTATGACGAGCTTTATTCTCCTAAGGTAAATCCTGAAGAATTAATAAATAATGCCGCTTTACCAAATTATATTTCAGTAAACTTTGAATCAAATCAAACGGGCCTGATAGTTACAACAAAATGTATACTAGATAATAATTTAGAGGCAGAATACAAGTATCAATTCGACAAGGATAAACGATTACTCACCTTAATAGGTAATGTAAATGGAGAAAATGATGTTATTTACGATCGGAATGAGGAAATAGCGCTAAAGTATAAAGAAATAAAAAAGCATTTGGAACTTGGGGTACAAGCTGTTTAATGATGGTTCCAAAACTATTCGGGAACTTTACTTTAGGATTTAGTTAAAAGGAGAAAAGGGAAATCTTTGTGCAGCCTTTTTCTTTTATGCCCCTGACTATTGGCGGTAAAGGTCTGTAACAGTATAATGTATCCATAGTGTTGGACACTCCTCTGGTAGAAGAACGATGATTATTATGGATGGAAGCGATCTAATGGCTGTTCTTGAAAATAGAATAGATTTACATGAAATGTTACTTCTTAAGAGAAGGTGTGCTTCACAAACAGGGAATATTCACTTGAAAAGTCATGAACTTATCTTTTTATAATGCTAATGATACTTTTTTAACAGCCCTAATATCGATATTATATCACGTACCTCAGTTATATTTATTGATTGTAATAACTAATCTCCAGGTAAAAGAAGGTGTTCCTGGCGATTAAAGGGAGATGATTTTAATGACAAAAATAATTTCACTTTTTAATCATAAAGGAGGAGTAAGCAAAACCACAACTACATTTCATTTGGGGTGGATTTTGGCAGAACAGGGGAAGAAAGTTTTAATAGTTGACACGGATCCCCAATGTAACCTTACTGGGGTTTCCCTAAGTTTGTCAGGTAATAATAATTTTGAAGAGTTTTATGCTAAGGCTAATATTGATAATATAAAAGATGCCTTGAATCCAGTCTTTGAGGGCAAGCCGATACCATTAAAACCGGCAAAGTGTTACGAATTTCCGGGTAGAAAGGGATTATTTCTGTTACCTGGACATATAGAATTTGCGGAATATGATGTTTCAATTGGGATTGCACAAGAGTTGACAGGAAGCCTTAGAATGACTCAAAATATACCCGGTGCTATTAGTCACTTTTTAAGAATTACAGCTGAGGAATATAAATTCGATTATATTCTTATCGATATGAGTCCGAGTGTAAGTGCGACAAATGCAAATCTATTGATGCAAAGTGATTATTTTATTGTTCCATGTAGCCCTGATTATTTTTGCAACATGGCAATCAATTCTCTTAGTAGAGTAATACCCACTTGGAATAATATATATGATAATTTGAAAAGACATCCAGTCTTTAGTGAAGCTACATACAAATTACCAGATACAAGACCTAAATTTATTGGTACTATTTTACAGAGATATAGACCAAGAAATGGCGGACCTGCAAGGGCTTTCCAACAGTGGATTAATAGAATAAACGAGAACGTAAATACCACTCTTGTACCTGTTTTAGAGAAAAACGAAATGATAATAGATGATTCAATGTTTAATGAACTGGGGACCCTTGAAGCACCATATAACATTACCAACTTAGCAGATTTTAACGGTTTAATCGCTCAGTCACAAAAATATAATGTACCAATATTTGCATTAACTCCTGAACAAATAGAACAGGTTGGTAGGGTTCTTAAGAATTCAAAAAATTCAAGAGATGAATTTCATAGAACCTTTACAAAGTTAGCTAAAATAGTAATAAGTTTGACTGCCTGAATTGAGTGATGATCCAGATTGATCATGTATCCAATTTTCGTCTCCTGTTATCAATGTTCAGTATAATTTTGTTTACTTGTTCATATACTTTTTTCTTGCTGAAGTAAGAACAGACATATTCTAATTTGGAGTGACAATGGACATGAAAACGATCACTTACAACAATCTATTAATTTAGCTCTCCACTTTGAAATATAGTGTTTAACAAAGAGTAATTTGGCAGGCCCTTTTGTAAATCTTCTTTATCCCGATCAGAACATCACAAAAACACTCAGACTTCTGTTATGTTCCCGTTTCATTTTTGGTTATCAGACCTAAACATTTAGATTTAAGTTACAAATGCGTGGTCTAACTCCACCGTTTTTAGACGGAGGGGCTTACATAAGAAGATCTTATTTTGGAGAAATCTTTGGATTAAGATGTGTAGGGTGCCAGTTTCTGAATAAATTCAGAATATTCAACTTGCAGATTAACTAAAAGGATCTAATTATAGATGACAGATTCCATACAATACAGCTATATGGAATCTGTCATTACGTCATAAAAGAATAGAAGAATTAGCAGGATAAGCTATATTTATCTCTAGTAGTCTCTTTTACAACTGAGACTCCAAATTTCTCAAGTTCCTTATGAATCATTGGACTGTCTGCAAGCCCTTGGCAATAACTATATTCAAGGAAAATGCCATACTTTCTGTCCCATTCCGATTCTAATTCAAGCAGTCATTCCTTTTGTTCTGCAGTGGTTAGTGATTCTTTTAATTGTGAAAAGAGACGGCTAGAACTTTCTTCTACATCACGGAATTTCGAATCAGCCATAACTTTCTTAAAGGCCAATTGGTGAACACGCTCAACAAAGACAACGCCGATAAAAAACTTCGAGTCATATTTTGTAGGGTGATAAATACATCAAATCACCGGTACCATAAAGATGTGAACAAATTAATTAAAGGGAGGAAATACAATTGAGAAAGATTCGAGAACAATTAGTAAAAGTGGCTGAGGAACAACTACTAGACGGGGTAAGTTCAACGTCTTTTACGAAAAGTGAATTGGAACTTTTACCTATTATATTAGAAGATGGAGAAGTAGTAAAAAAGGTTGTGAGTGGTGAAGTTGAGAAAAAGTTAGGCAAGCTAATGGCAACAAACCGAAGAGTGATATATCTAAGATCTTTTTTACCTGGGTGTAGTGATACGGTAGCATTTCATTATGGTGACATACAATCTATCACAGAACATAAAACAAGGGGGCTAAGTGGGCAATCTATAGACTTAACCTTTACTGAAACAACTGGATATGAATATACAGTCTACAATATATTAAAGTGGCAGATACCTGATTTCTTGGAGTATGTGAATGCTATGAATATAAGTGATTGATGCCAGGTCCTCATTTAATTCTGAATATTTATTTTTTCGATTTGGAGAAATATGACAAATTACTAAGCTAGTAGTGTAGAAATTAGGTTCTGGAACAATTGAAAATATCCAAATTACCACAGGATAATACTAAATTATCTATAGCATCATTGTAATCTAGTTAATGCATAAACAGTTCATTTAGGATATACATAAATAAGTAAAATCGAATAGGTTTAGTGGCGGTCAGCACCTATCGCTGTCTCTAGCCTTGGAAAATCCAGGTAGTAAGGGGGCTGCGAGTGAGCACTTTTGAATCCTTGATTTTAATGATCCGTTTTTCTACGCTGATCGTGGCGATCATCGCTCTTTTTTAGACAAAAAATAATCCGCCCATCAGCCTCCCAGCAGTAGAGCGAATTATTTTTGCAAAATTGCTGATCGCTCATAAGCGACTTTTCTTGCACTTTGACCCGTATGGTGTCGATACACCAAACGATCTTTTCTATTATATTCAATCTTTTATTTAAACAGGAGCCAGGTGGGGGGATCCCACCCACTTACAGAGGGTATTCTACAAAAAGTGGCTCACTTTTGAGGTGGGCGCTCTGGCTCAATTTAATATTGACAAAAGCCTCGGTCTCATAGACATCATGGTGTTCGTGGAACTTCTGAGCATTCGGTGCTAAAAGTTGAAGCTGATTGTGAGTTTTTTTCAAGCCCCTATTATACAGGATTTTCCATTTTATAAAGATCGACATTCATTCAAACACTCGCCTTCGCCCAGGTTATATAACCTATATACTAATATTGCAAATTAAAGAATGGATTGTCAACGTTAGGTTATATAACCTATAACACTTACTTTATATAGAAAGGATGATTGTATGGCCGTTGATAAAAAGAAAAACAAGCAAGTATTAGTCACTTTTCCAAATGAACTGTTGGAAGAAGTGGAGGATTTCCAATTTGCTAATCGCATTCAAAATCGAAGTGAGGCTATTCGGGAATTGATTAGGAGAGGGTTAAAGGGGAATAAAAATTAAAGAAATATATCATTAATACCTCTTCATACTACTGGGAGTGGTAGATTAATAGAGACTTCCTGCTTCCATATCTAGTTTCGCAATAATCCAGCTCGAATTTTGCTCATGGAATGGAGAACTTGGCCTTTTCTTACACCTATACTACAGGATGTCACAGCATCCCCTCTAGTTACTGTGACATTCCCAATTCAATTATTGTCATCAGGGCTAAACATCAAAAATTTCACTTCTTGATTAGTGGATGGCCGGGTTGTTGTCCAACTATCTATCGTTGTTCCTTGATTCCGTTCATTAAACTTCCCATTACACTATCGAAATTTCGTTGATAAATCAAGCTTTGCAGATATGAAGAATGCTCCCGTAGTAATAGGCTCAAAAATTCGCCGTTACGGGAGCATCATGATTACTTTAAGTGCGAAGCTAATTCTACTTATGTATCTTTTATTATCAGTCTTAAAAATTCATTCAATTTCACCCTAGCCTCAGGGCTTAAGGTTTTAACCGTATTTATAAGTTGAATTAAATCAGGTGGGATATTACTAAGGTCAGGTGCGAAAAAAGATGGTAAATCGGAATCGAGTGCATTGAGAATTCTATCAAGCATATCAACATCAGGAACAGCCTTATTATTTTCAAAACGGCTAATATAAGATTGAGAAATATTTACTTTTTTTGCAAGTTCCTTGGATGTAAGATTTTTAGCTTTCCTCAAAGTCCTTAACTTTTCACCAATTTCAATCATTTGAAACTTCCTCAACTCCCTTTTTCTTCATTTTACCTTGACTCATGCTAAAACACATGGAAATGTCATTTTTAGAACAAATAGTTATATAATTAATTGACAAATATTACATATAGTAATATTATGAACGTAGTTACTATTTCTTATAGATAAAGATAGAGGGTAGTAGTTTTGGCCTGATGAACATCTGTAGGACAAATAGTAATAATTCTATATTTTTTCTAGGAAAGGAGATGTAATTGGAGTTTTTGCTTGCTGTCCAAATAAAGTGTTGATCAAATGACTTAGTAAGATATACAACACAATGGGATTACTCGAAATGATAAGTTGGGAGGTGTTCATTACATGAAAAATTTCACATCTGAATTATCCGTAGGCGCATACTTAAAAGCTGGGGCAAATAAAACGGTACGGACACTCTCTCAATTAAAGGATCTTTATAGCAATAGAGAAGAAGTGAACCGCATTTTGGAAAACGAGGACCCTGTACTATATGAAGTATTTGAAATGCCACCATCCCCTAAAGAGACGGATCTATTAGTAAACATTACAGTGCTCCATGCGGGAGTTGTAGGAGAAGAGCCTTTTATGACAAAAGGACATTTTCATCAGGACCCTGATACTGGAGAGGTTGTTATTGGTCTGAAAGGTTCAGGAATACTTCTTTTGCAAAATCGGAAAGGGGAAATACAGGAATTCCCAGTTGAAGAAGGAAAAGTCAGTTATGCAGCTGGTGGATGGGGTCACCGAGTTATCAATACCGGAAAGGAAGACCTTCACTTCCTAGCTATCAGTGGAGCGAATATGATTCATGATTACGAGACAGCGGTTAAATTAAATTTTAAATCTTTACCAGTAGAAAATAAAGAAAGGATATCAGCAAATGAATGATAGAAAAGTAATTAAAGCCAAGATGCTTATTGATGGAACAGGAAAACCATTTCAGGAAAAGATGGTTATTGTCATTAAAGACCAAGTGATTGAAGAAGTAACGAGTGAAGCAAATTTCGTTTATCCAGAAAATGCGACTGTCTATGATTTAGGAGACAAAACGGTTATGCCTGGATTAATTGATGCTCATATGCATTTCTTTGCCGTTCCAAGTCACCAATTGCACAAGCTTGTTAGTACTCCTGATGTAGAACGTGTCTTGCGAGGAGCAGGTGAAGCGGCGAAGATGTTACAAGCCGGTATTACAGCCGCCCGTTGTCTCGGTTCTACTGTATCGCCAGCATTGAGAAAGGCAATTAATGAAGGCCACATCCCTGGACCTCGCTTAGTCGTAGCAGGAGAGTTCATTGTCGCATCTGGTGGAACCTGGTATGAAGTTATGCAAGCCGATGAAGTGGCCGATGGGCCTGAAGAAGTTCGAAAAAAAGTTAGAGAACGAATTACACAGGGAGCAAATGTAATTAAAGTAGGCCTATCCAAGGGGAAAAGGGATGATTTAAACAGTTCATGGGGAGATAATCCTTATGAAACACTACCTGCTTATACTTTAGAAGAAGTGAAAGTGTTGACGGACGAAGCTCATTTAAACCAATTAAAAGTGTCAGCCCATTGTATTGGCGATGCTTCCGTTAATTTAGCTTTAGATGGAAATGTCGATGTAATTGAGCATGGTTATGCGATTACAGAAGAGACAAGACAAAGATTAGTAGATAAACAAATACCAGTCGTCACTACCATTTCACAGTTATATTTTCATGAACAAGCCGCAGAGCCTTTCCACTATCCTCAGTGGGAACGAGAAATCTACCAAACTCATAAAAAAGTAATGATGGAAGATTTCGAAAAGGGCTTGAAGGCAGGCGTTAAATTTGTCATTGGGACAGATTTAATTGGCTATCCTACTCATCCACAAGATCAGGCAGCTAAAGAATTTGAATTGGCTGTTGAGTGGGGAATGGATCCGGAAACGGCGATTGTGGCAGGAACCAAACGAGGAGCAGAAGTTCTTGGACTGGATCATGAAATTGGCACCATTGAAGTGGGAAAAAAGGCAGACCTTATCGCTTTTGATGGTGATCCTATTGCCGATATTACGGCTCTTCAGAGAGTAGATTTTGTCATGAAAGACGGTCAAGTGGTCAAATCTGAAACTATGAAAGGAAAGAAAAAGGAATATGCACGCTAAGATAAAGGAATTGACGGATTTAAGGGAACCACTAATCAATATTCATAATCTTTCGGTGGAATTTCAGACAGGTACCAATGAAAAGACGATTGCGCTTAATAATGTGAATCTTGGTGTAAATAAAGACGAATTTATATGTGTGATGGGACCATCAGGGTGTGGAAAAACTACTTTGCTTAATACGATTGCGGGTATGCAGGCGATTACTTCGGGAACGATTACGATCGGAGGGAGAGAGGTAGAAAAACCCAGTCCAGAACGAGCAGTCGTATTCCAAGACGATGCCGTTTTTCCTTGGATGACTGTTGAAGAAAATATCGGATTTAGTTTAAGGATGCAGAAAAAATCGAAGAGGGAAATTAAGGAAACAGTTGAACGCTTTTTAAAGCTTGTCAAACTGGAAGATTTTCGAACTGCATGGCCGAAACAATTATCAGGTGGTATGAGGAAAAGGGTTGACATTGCTCGAGCCTACGCGGCTAATCCAAAAGTACTTTTATTAGATGAACCATTTGGTCCATTGGATATTATGACGAAAGAACATTTACAGGAAGAGTTAAGGAGACTTTGGTTACAAGCTCCAAGAACTGTTATTTTTATCACACATGACCTTGAGGAAGCCTTATATCTGGGTGATCGAATTGTTGTCATGACGCCAAGACCAGGAAAAATTCATTCAATTTATGAACCTAATTTTCCAAAGGAAAGGGATATGTCGATTAAAACATCTGATGCCTTTGTTGATTATAGAAAGCGTATTCGTTCCATTTTGAAACAAGAGGAAAAAACTCAAAACCGGGAAGGGGATGGAAATAAGTGATGGAGACTCCAGTGGGCAAGAGAAGAAGCTGGTTAAAAGAATCGCATTTAAGTATTGTTTCAATCTTAGGCGTATTTGTCCTTTGGTTCTTAGTTACTCGAGATGGGTTGGGGATTGTGAAACCGGTTATTTTCCCTTCCCCTTTAATGGTGGTCGAAGCTGCGATTTCAACTAGTTCATTAATTGGAACGGATGTATTTTATACGATGTTTCGAGTTGTCTGTGGATTGGTGACAGGAACGGTATTAGGAATAATGGTTGGGATGCTGGTTTGTTTTAATAATAAACTCTATTATTTGCTCAATCCGTTGATTGAAAGTTCGCGGCCTGTCCCAGTGATCGCAATGATTCCCTTCTTTTTGATGTGGTTTGGTATTGGAGAAATTGGGAAGTTTTTGCTCGTCACTCTGGGGGTGTTTGCGATTATTGTCATTAACACCATTGAAGCGATTCGCAATGTACAACCGATTTATGTGAAAGCTGGACAAACTTTGGGAGCACGAAAAAAGGATATTTTCAGTAAGATCATTTTGCCTTCGATTATTCCAGCTTTGATCGGACCGATTCGTGTTTGTGTCGCAATTTCATTTACCCTAGTCGTGGCCGCTGAGTTCATGGGAGCACAAGCAGGTATGGGGTATCGAATTTTACAAGCGAGAAAAATGTTTAATACGGATGTTATCTTTTTAGGGGTTGTCATGTTTGGGATTCTATCTGCCCTAGTGGATACTTCGATCAGAAAATTGCTTCAACATCTGACTAGGTGGACAGAGAGGGCGTAAAAGAATAAAAGAGAACAAAGATAAAAAAGGGGGAGTAGATTCGATGAAGCAATGTATAAGATCGTTTATTTTATGTCTAGCAGGTCTCGTATTATTTTTAGCTGGGTGTAGTGAGACGCAAAAGGCATCGGGTAGTGGGGATGAGAACGAACAGGATAAATTAGAAACTGTTAATCTCGCTTTAAGTCCTTTTCAAGACGTATATTCCATTCACGTTGGAGTGGAGAAAGGTTTTTTCGAAGAAGAGGGAATTAAGTTAAAGATTCAAGAAACCGATTGGGCAGGTGGAAATGATCTTCTTGTTGGCGGCAAAGTGGATTTAGCTACGGCAGGAGATTCAGATATTGTTTTACAAAATTCCAATGGAGTGGATACGACGCTTGCTTATCCGATCTTTTATTTTGCAGGAGCGGCTTTGATGTTTGATCCAAATAAATATGATTGGAAAACCTACGATGAATTTTTGGCCGAGAATAATGACGATAAAGAGGCAATGCGTCTTACTTTGGAACAAGCAAAAGGTAAGAAGGTTGGGTTGAATACAAGTGTAAGTGAATACACGAGTTTTATTTCAATGTTAAATTATGCTGGGCTCGATTCGGAAGATTATGAGATTGTCGACATGTCTCAGGAAGATTTACCACCAGCTTTATTGTCAGGATCCATTGATATTATGATTAGTGGAATTCCACAGAGACTCGCTGTAAAAAAGGAAGGCTACGAGGAATTAATCGATCAAACGACACTTCCTTATACGATTTCACATAATGGCTTCGCCGCCCGCAGGGAGTGGTTGGAAGAAAATCCAGAGCTTTCTAAGAAGCTATTAAAAGCTTTCTTTAAAACGCTTAACTATATTGAAGAAAATCCGGATGATTCCTTTCCGATTATTGTGGAGCATATGAAAAAGGTAGGAACGGAAATCTCAGAAGAACAATTGGAAAGTGTTTGGAACGAGATGGAATTTTTTCCAAGTGGTGTGGAGTTTTACCAAAATGAAGTGTTGAATCCAGATGGAAACTTTTATTGGCAAGACCGGTTTCAAGCGGTTGTAGATATTATGGAAGATGAAGGGAAAATTGAGAAAGGTCGTATTGAGGATTTAGAATCTCTTCATTACACGATTAAGTTAGTAGAAGAAATAGAGTGATGGTTGTTGTATAAACAATAAAAGGATTATAGGAGGAAATGAGAATGAGAGTAGAATGGAAAGAAGTAAGATTACCTGAATTTGGAGTTCCCGAGGAAATCCCTGTGATACGTCAAGAGGAGTGTGAAAGACGTTGCGAGGAAGTATATCGCGCAGCCCAATGTGATTGGTTGGTAGTGTACGGAGATCGCGAGCATTTTGCGAATATGCATTATCTATCAGGCTATGATCCACGCTTTGAAGAGGCTTTATTAATCTTGGGGCCAGAAAAGGCTAAGTTCTTATTAGTGGGGATGGAAGGTCTAGACTACAGTGACGATAAAAAGATAGAGGCAGATGTAATTCTGTATCAGTCTTTTGGATTAATGGGACAAGATCGAACTTTGTCACCTACTTTAGATAAGATCTTATTATCGATAGGAATCAATCGGAAGGATACGGTAGGATTATGCGGCTGGAAGTATTTTGAAGACAATGAAAAGGCAACAGAAGATACGGCATTCTTTATTCCAGCTGCGATTGTTGATTGTTTTAAAAAAGTTGTCGATACAGCATTGCTAGATAAAACGCAAGTGTTAATACATCCTACAGAAGGTTTACGTGCCTATAACACAGTTGATCAAATTGCCGCATATGAATGGGGAGCTTCAAGAGCCTCTGCCGCTGTGATCAATATTATGAATGGCGTCAAAGTGGGAATGTCAGAGTTAGAAGCCGTTACGAGTATGAATTATGCGGGCGAACCAATGAGCGCTCATGTCATGTTTTCAGCTAGGAAAGACCAAATGATTGGGTTACGTAGTCCATCTGGAAAGAAGATCGACTTAGGAGATGGGGTGACAACCGCTGTCTCTTATTGGGGAGGTCTAAGCTGTCGAGCAGGTATGATAGCTGAGGAAAATGAAGATTTTATTGAGAAGTTCGCAAAGCCTTATTTTAAAGCGATTGCCACATGGTATCAAGAAGTAGGAATTGGAGTACGGGGCGGAGATCTCTTTGAAAAATGTCGTGCTGTTTTGGCAGAAGGTGGCTTAAAACCAGCCCTCAACCCAGGCCATCTAACAAGTACAGATGAGTGGCTCCATACGCCTGTACGTCCAAATAGTGAGGAGGTTATTGCATCAGGCATGGCCTTCCAATGTGACATCATTCCAACTCCACTTCCGCATGGCGTAGGTCTAAACTGTGAAGATAGTGTTGTCATTGCAGACGAAGCATTGCGGGAAGAATTAAAGGAAAAACATCCAAACATATGGGCAAGAATTGAGGCAAGACAAGCCTTTATCAGGGAGGAAATTGGGATTGATATTAAAGATGAAGTATTGCCTTTGTCCTCAAACCCAGCTTATTATAATCCCTTATGGTTGGCCCCGGGGAAGGCAATGGTGTTGGTGTAGGTAGTGAGAAATTAAAAAAGGCAAAATTGTGAGGCCCTCTTCTTAGAAGGGGGTCTACACTTATCTGCTTATCCTCACTCTAAGGAAATTACTAATCTTTAGCAAAACCTATAGCATCAATTAGCGTAAAGACGTTCATGAATCTCATAGATGAGTTCAAAGTCGTACCACTACTATAACTCTGAACATAAAAACAGGCTGAAAGCATTGATAGAATGCTATTCGTCTGTTTTTTTGTTCAGTTGTAGAAGTACTGTACTCAATTTTGCATTAAAATAAGTTAATTTTTATTGTATGACAACTTGACCAAGTTGTACAACAAGTGTTAATATATGTCCAACAACATGAAATACTTCAAAGTTTATCGGAGGTTAAAAGATTGAAAGAAACTACTAATAAAAAAGGTGAACTTAAGAATCAAATTATTGAAATAATTGTGGGGTGTTTATCTAAAAATCGTCCATTACCATCTGAAAAGGAATTAACAGAAAAACTCAATATTAGTCGATCTGGGCTTAGGGAATTATTAATTGAGTTCGAAGCAGCTGGCATAATTGTGGCCACACAAGGGAAAGGGAGGGTAGTGAAATTTCCAGACATTAGTAATTCTATTATTGAGGGTTGGAATATTTTGTTAAAGGCTCGTCCTGAAACATTGTTAGAACTTTTAGACATAAGATTAATCCTTGAGAGGGGGTTTTTACCTTCAGCAATTGAAACACTTAAACTAGACGATTTACAAATGATGAGAGATTTAGTTAGTCGTATGGAATCAAAGGCATTAAGAAATCAAAATTTTAAAGAAGAAGATCAGATGTTTCATCAGATTTTATATTCTAGAATACAAAATATGGTATTAGACCAACTATTAAAAGCCTTTTGGGATGTTTTTGAACAAATGAGTGAGTTACATGAATCTGACAATTTACAAGAAGGGGCAAAAATTCATAAAGAACTTTACCAGGCAATATTGATACAAAATGGTGATGAGGCAGAAAGACTTTTAGAAATGCAATTTAGGGATATTAGACGGCGGATAACATCAGTGGTAGATAAGGAGGCAGATGAAGGTACAGAGTAAGAAAATTGGGTTGATGCAAATATCAGGCTAAATATCTATCTACTATTTTTAGGGCATCCATTCCGGACTTCTATCATTGAATCTACATTAGGGAGGAGTTTTATCATGAAAAGTCATAGTGAAATGAAAGAAATTGCTACTCGTCTTAAAAGAGATATTATACAGTTGACCTCTGCGAATACAGGTCACCCAGGTGGGGCGATTGGTGCGGCTGAAATTGTAGCTGAACTTTACTTTAACCGTTTAAAACATGATCCAAGTAATCCTTTTTGGGAAGATAGGGATAGATTTATTCTAAGCAATGGTCATATTTGTACTGTCCTGTATTCCGCAATGGCAAGAAGTGGTTATTTCGAAGTAGAAGAGTTAAAGACTTTTAGAAAGGTAAATTCTAGACTTCAGGGTCACCCTTCAAGACATGATTTGCCGGGAATCGAAACTGCTTCAGGTCCTTTAGGGCAAGGATTATCAATCGCAAATGGGATCGCTCTTTCTAATAAATTAAGAAATAATAACTCTAAAGTATATTGTTTGGTAGGAGATGGTGAATTACAGGAAGGACAAATCTGGGAAGCAGCCATGACATCAGCACATTATCAATTGGATAATCTAGTACTAATCATTAATTGGAATGATATTCAAATTGATGGTCATGTAAAAGATGTTATGAACATTGAGCCTATTGCAGATAAATTCAAATCATTTGGCTGGAATACAATAGAAATAGATGGACATAACATATCTGAGATACAATCTGCTCTTGATACTTTTGAAATAAATAATGGTTCTCCGACTGCAATTATTGCTCGTACTGTATTAGGAAATGGTGTCTCCTATATGGAGCACGAGGCGATCTGGCACGGAAAAGCTCCCTCTTCAGAAGAAGCAAAACAGGCTTTAGAGGAAATTGGTACAAGCACATTTGAAAGCGATTTAATATATTAAAAGTATTTATTTTAAAAGGGAGGAATTTGTATGGCTAATGAATTAAGTGGGCGTGAAGGCTTTGGTCAAGCATTATTGGAATTGGGTAAAGAAAATAAAAGAGTAGTGGCACTCTGTGCAGATCTAGCAGAATCTGTAAAGGTACATCATTTTGCAGAGCAATACCCAGAAAGATATTTCCAAATTGGGATTGCTGAACAGGATATGATTGGAACTGCAGCGGGTATGGCTTTGTCAGACTTGGTACCATTTGCTACAACGTATGCTGTATTTGCTGCACAAAGAGCTAATGAACAAATACGGTTGGCGGTCTGTTACAATCAGGCTAATGTCAAAATTGCAGTTAGTCATGCAGGTTTAACTGTTGGGGAGGATGGTGCAACACATCAGGCTTTGGAAGACATAGCTTCAATGCGTGCTATGCCTAATATGACAGTAATAGTTCCCGCAGATGCAGAAGAAGCATATCACGCAACAAAGGCGAGTGCCGAAATGTATGGACCAGTTTATTTACGTCTTGGAAGAACTCCTGTACCTGTCATAACAAATGGTAGCGAGGAATTTAAGATCGGAAAGGCTAGAAAACTCCGTAACGGAAAAGATGCAACAATTATCGCATGTGGAATTATGGTAGAACAAGCACTTATTGCAAGCGAAAAATTAGAAATGGAAGGTATCAGTGTTTCAGTTATAAATATGCATACAATTAAGCCTATTGATAAAGAGATCGTTATAGAAGAAGCGAAAAGGACGGGATGTATTGTAACGGCAGAAGAACATTCAGTTATTGGGGGATTAGGAGGTGCGGTTTCAGAAGTACTATCAGAAAATTATCCTGTTCCAATAATAAAGGTTGGAACAAAAGATACATTTGGAGAATCTGGACCACCAAATGAATTATTAGAAAAATATAAGCTTACTTCAAAGGATATTGTTGAAGCAACAAAAAAATCAATGACTATGAAAAAGGAAGTTGTGTTTGAAAAATAGACTTAGAATTACTCATTTTCTATCAATGGAAATTCAAAAGGAGAAATGAGATTTATGAAAAAAATATATTCTATTTTCCTTATATTAATCATAGGCTTCACTTTGGTAGGATGCAGCACAGGAAATTCAGCAAGTTCTAGTGGTTCAAATGGTGCAAAAGCTTCGACGTCCTCGGGGGATATTAAATTAACTTATTGGTATTGGGCAGATAATACGGAATATTCAAATCTAATGCAAGATATTATTAAAGAATTTAATGAAACTAACGATAAAGGCATTACAGTAGTGGGAGAAGAGTATCCCTGGGATGGCGGAGGATTTAGTGAAACATTATTTACTGCTGCAATCGGTGGTGGTGGTCCAGACGTTGCTTCATTTAAATTAACTTCTACCCCTTTGTTTACGGCAAATAACTTACTTGCTAATTTGGATGATTTTATTTCCGATTGGGAAGATAAAGAAGATATTGATGAGAATATTTATGGGATTATGAAGGAAGCTGGGGGATCAGATAGCATTTATGTTATGCCGTGGAATACCCAGGTGTTATATGTTTACTATAGACCATCGATTTTTGAAGAAGCGGGAATAGAAGTTCCTGAAACATATGAGGAATTCTTAACGGCAATTGAAAGAACTACATTAGATACAAACGGTGATGGAAAAACCGATGTGTATGGTTTTGGAATGAGAGGTGCTACAGGTGGCCACGAGCCATGGGGAAGCTTTATTCACGGTAGAGGGGGTAGTTTTAACAACTTAAATAGCGAGGAATCTATAAAGGGAATGCAAGATTTTGTAAATATTTATGAAAGGGGTTTCGTGCCACCAACAGCTACAACGGATGGGTTTAATGAGGTTATTTCTAATTTTAAGTCTGGAAAAACTGCAATGACGATTCATCATACGGGTTCGTCAGCTGAAATGGTGGAAACCTTTGGAGATGATGTATCAGCCTTTGCATTTCCAAAGGGAGATGGACAATGGACTTCAATGGGAGACACAGAAAATGTCATTTTTGAATCCTCTCAAAATAAAGAGGCTGCGTTTGAATGGGTGGCTTACCTTGCAACTGGTAAAGGACAGGAATTATGGACTAAGGCGACAGGGAATGTTCCCGTAAGTAAAAGAGTTCAAGAAATGGATCATTTTCAGAATGATAGATTTATGCAAGCCTCTATTGAAGGAATGTCTTATGCTGGGATTATTCCAATTCGGGATACAACAACAGAATGGGTAAGTACAATTTGGCCAAATACGGTTGCTTCCGCGTTATTAGGTGACAAATCGGTTGAAGAAACAATGAAGATTCTACAAGAAGAGTTATATAAGTAACAGGTGAGTTTTAAATTAACTATCAATATTTAGATTATTGGGCAGGTTAATAATGGTTCTACAATTTATTAATCTGTCCGATAAATTTTTAATGAGGTAATTTGAAAGAGGTGACAGATTTGCAACGGAAAACGTCCAATAATTTGCAATCGGATGTAAAATCAATTAATTTAAAGGGTTTACATCGAAAAAAGTTTAATTTTTGGCCTTATCTTCTTCTATCACCAGCGTTACTCATTGTCACATGTGTTGTATTTATTCCCGTTATAGAAGCGATAGTTATGAGCCTTAAAAGCTATGATTTAAGGAGACCCAATGGTATCGAGTTCGTTGGATTAGATAACTTTATAGAGATATTTACAGATCCGATCTTCTGGCTAGCATTTAAAAATACTCTTATTTGGGTTGTTCTCGGTGTAGGTTTACAATTTTTGTTTGGTTTCCTGTTGGCCCTGTTGTTAAATCAAAAATTTAAAGGTAGGGGAATTGTACGGGCTGTTAGTTTAATCCCTTGGGCAACCCCTGGAGTGCTTATAGGATTGATGTGGAAATGGATTTATGACGGTAACTATGGTGTTTTAAATGATTTATTAATGAAACTCAATATCATTGATGAAGGAGTCATCTTTTTATCCCAGACATCAACAGCCTTCCCTTCCGTTATTGTCACTATAATTTGGCAAGGAATTCCTTTCTTTGCGATTATGATTTTGGCTGGTTTGCAGGGGATATCCCAGGAAATGTATGAAGCAGCAGATATTGATGGAGCTAGTAGTCTTCAGAAACTATTTAGAATTACTATTCCATCCCTAAAGAACGTTATCTTTATTACAGTATTATTGCGTATCATTTGGGTTTCTAACTCAGTAGACATTATACATAATATGACCGGAGGGGGTCCTTCATATTCTACACAAACATTAAGTGTATATATCTTTAATAAGGCAAATGTTTTGGACTTAGGTTATTCATCAGGGATGGCAATATTTTTAATGTTGCTATTAGCGATCGTCGCTATTCCTTATATAAAAAACACCTTTAAGGAGGGATAAACTTTGAAGGGCCGACCAGTTAGATGGAGAAGAATTATTAGTTTATACTTGCCAATATCTATTATATTGTTATTTTTACTTTTTCCGTTTTATTGGACATTTGTGACGTCTATTAAGCCGGAGCATGAATTGTATGGCCCCACTGTGACATACTGGCCACAAGATATCACATTTGCCTCTTATAAAAAGCTTTTTGGTGAATTTAATTTTTTACTTCCAATGTTTAATAGTTTCCTAGTTGCAACTATAACAACAATTATTACATTATTTGTATCGATATTGGCGGCTTATTCTTTTACACGATATGAATTTAAAGGAAAAGGAATCCTAATGGGGTTATTTTTGACAAATAACATGTTTCCCAATGTATTGTTATTAATTCCTCTTTATGCGATCATGCGCAATATTAATCTATTATACACACCGTTATCATTAGTTATTGCTTACGCCACTTTTACTATACCGTTTTCGGTATGGATGTTAACTGGTTATTTGAAAGATTTACCTCTCTCCTTAGAAGAAGCAGCTATGATTGACGGTGCAAATAGGGCGGTAGCTTTTATCAAGGTTATTCTCCCTGTCCTTACACCGTCAATTATTGCAACGGGTGTATATATATTTATTCAATCATGGAATGAATATACATTTGCTGTTTTATTTACAAATGAAGCTACTCGAACCATTCCTGTCACATTAAAGAATTTAATAGGGCAGCTAGGGGTGCAATGGGACCTATTGACTGCAGGTGGAATTATAACTATTATTCCGGTCTGCATTATGTTTTTCTTTGCCCAACGAAATCTCATTGAGGGTATGACATCGGGGGCTGTAAAAGGATAGTACCCTGTGTGAAATCGTAATTTTTAAGATTGAATTTTATTTATAGGGTTAAATCATTTAACATCTCTAAGAGAACCAGGCATGTAAAAAAACCTCTTTCATTAAAGAGGTTTTTTACGTTACATGATACCTATCTACCAGTCTTAAGATTTTGGAAACCTTTGTACTTTCTCACTAAGCTATAAAATTTTGAGATATCAAACAACAATTGTCTATATCGGCTTCCGTTTTTCTTCAATACATTATTCTGAATACCGAGAGTGAAATTTAGTTATTAAATATAAAACGGGCTTTGCTTACAAGGGAGCGAGAGTGTCCAAAGGGTATTGAAACTTGTTAAAAGACCAAACTTTAAAAACAGTGGTTGATATAAGTAATTTTCTTTGCATAGATGAACCATCATTAGTAGGCTTACAGAAAAATTTGCCGTATGCTCCCATCATTCATTTTAAAGATTTCTATATCCGTTCATATTATAAGAATCCAGGTGAGGGAGAGTGGTTTAACACAACAAAGGGCAACTACCTCAGGGTCTCTATTCTTGGCCATGGAGATATAGAAATAAGAGAAGTGTAATAAAGAATTACCGGAACCATTTCTAGGTGACTGGAATTCTATTTACGGACTGGTAAGAAAGGCGATGCCCCAGTGCTTTTACAAGATATCATGCCAACCCATTTTGGGATTGGAGATTCCAAATACAGTGGATGGCTTGAGTTTAAAAAATTTACTTATGGGAGAGGGAGACCCCTCGGGAGTATGTCCACGGTGAGCACAGTGCCTGCTATTCAGATCTCCAAGAAATGCAATACTTAACAGATGGGAAGTTCAAATATATTTGGCTACCACGTTTAAATAGAGAACAGTTATTTGATCTGCAAAATGATCCTAAAGAAAGTAAAGATCTTGCAGATGTAGAAAACTATCATTCAGTCCTATTAAAATGGAGAGGACGGATGGCACAGAAATTGGAACCAAGAAATTCCGGCTTAACAGAAGGGGAGAGACTTGTTGATCAAGCAGGAAAGCCTCCGCCGATTTCCCCGAAATATGAGGAAAGAATGAGGGCGGAGAGGTAGGGTCAGCTGATGGAGTCCTTAATTTTGTGGATAAGCTTAAGGAAGAGTACGAGGTTCCCAGTCTGTGCCCATGGATGAAGCCAGTCATTGCGGAAAAGAGAACCATTATAAATGGAACTGCCTCCTGTATAATAATGTTGCGAGTAAATGAGCATGACATTATACAGGAGTTTTTTGTGGAGAAAAAGCAAGAAAAAGAGAAAAAAGCAAAGAAAAGAAAGAGAATAAGGAAAATAAAATAGTAGCATGGTTTTCATGGATTTTCTGAGCATTTGGTGCTATGAAGTTAAGGTTCATTGAGTTTTTTCAAACTCTCTTCTTTACCGTGGTTATATAACCTATAATACTTTGTATAGAAAGGATGATTGTATGGCCGTTGATAAAGAGAATAATATGCAAGTATTAGTCGCTTTTCCAAATGAACTTTTAGAAAAAGTGGAGGATTTCCAATTTGCTAATCGTATTCAAAATCGAAGTGAGGCTGTTCGGGAATTGATTAGGAGGGGGTTAGAAGGGGATGAGAATTAACGACAAATGATATGGCCTTTTCTTTAACACTCGTGCCTTCTATTAGTAGATTTTGACCAAGAAATTAACCACATATTGCTAACTATCCAGGATATTGGGGGGTATACAGGTATATACAACAATTGGTAATGCTCAAGAAAAGTGATAAAAACCGTGAAAGTCATAAGACAAACTATAAGGCTCATACTCTAAAAGAACAACTTTGAGGAAGTGAGTGCTTTGGATAAAATAGCCTTTCTTTCAGCCGAGGACATCAAACACGATTTTCTTTATCCCATTAGTTACCGGAGTGCCAAAAAGCGCTTTGACATATTAATCAATAATACAAATCAACCTGCCATAATAGTTGAGAATTTCAAAGGGAAGTTTTATGTAAATGAAAACTTCAAGAATTTTGCAGTGTTAAAAAAAATCGATCCCAAAAGAATGATTCCTTGTCTAATCATTCATAACCCTGTTGAAGAGGAATGTGATCGATTACTTAGGGTTTTAAGCAAAAGCATTTTAGAAAGACCTACATGGAAAATTCAGTATGAGCTTATTCAGCGTTTAACAAGAGAATTCCATCTCGGGGTAACAGAAATAGCTAAAGAAGTGAATGTTAAAGATAAAGAAATAGGCAAATTCATGCTAGAACCCAATATACCTGATTATTATAAATCCTTGGCCATTAAAAAGGGCTATGGGGGCGTTATGAATTTAATTTGCAAATCAGATTACACTGATGAACTGAAAAAGGTTTTGTACGATTTAGCTGTTGCTGATAAACACAGACTTACAGAAGGGAAATTTAAATCGCTTAAACGCTATACGAAAATGGGATATTTATTAACGCAAAATAAAAATTTGATTAGAAGGCAAATAATTAAGATTGTAGAACCAAAAGATTATATAGAAAATGTATATTGGGATAAAATTAGTGGTAGATATTCACAGGAAAGCCGGAATCAAAAGCTTGTTTTGGAATTGGTTTAATCCTAATGCGTAACCCCTTATGGCATAGTCCAAAACGTATTGAACAGAGGGGATTTCCAAGTTACGGAAATTTAGAGGAGTTACAGGAGCTTTTTCTGTTATAGTATCAATTATCTTGTCTTTGCAGTTAATATGGGAAATTCTTTTCCTATCTTTTCGGATAAAGGGAGATAAAAAAATAGTTTCCTAAATTATTCATTGCTTGAAATTTTAATTGCCAGAAATACAGCAATGACAAAGATTTAAGTGGCATACAACGATCACCCAAAAGGTGAGAGAAATATATGGAAAGGAGCCCGCCTTTCGGTAATGTATAAACCAAAGCGGCTCCTTTTGTGACTGACCATTAGCAGTAAAGATACCAGCTATATCCGGGTATTTTTCTAATAGTGCATAAGGAAATCAAATTTATATAAATCTTAGAACGTATACATTCCTAGTCTAAACAATGTATTTGGCAAGTGTAAAATGCATGAAACGGCAGCCCTTTGTAAACCACTTGCCAACCTCTAATTTTTCATCATCATAGACTCCTTCATTCGTTTACTTTCACCCCCAAACAGAATGAGGTGGGAGTGGTGGATTAGGCGATCCACTACGGCTTCCGTTAGAAT
>NZ_BORB01000043.1:0-31373 GCF_018332955.1 Lederbergia ruris | reverse complement strand
CTCCTGAAAGTGGCAGGCACTCGCCTACTATTTTCAGGGAAAAACCATAAAAACACAAAATCAGGTGGAGAAAAACAAATCGTTTCTCTCCACCTGATTTATTTTAGGGACTTTTTAGACATCCCCTACCCTTTTACAATTTGGCCAATCAATTTTATTACGAATTCCTCGATCTGTCTCCTACCTGTGGATTTTCGAGATTTCCTTTTAAATTGGCTCGATAGTTCCAATAATTAATTCCTAAACCAGCCAACATCCCAATAATAATCACCGCATACCCGGTATTGGTCCTTGTCGTTAGCCCATACCATAAAACAGCAATATATAAAAACACAACCAAAATTCGGATGATAAAATACTTTTTCATGTATTAGAATGTCCCCTCTCGTAATCTATTCTTATTATAACAAAAAGGGACCTTAATGGGGACTCAATATCTATTACGATGGAGTAAGGACTGATTACCCTATTTGGCGAATACTTTCTTTTATCGGCGAACTTTCAAAATCCTTTAAATGAATCGATATTTCAAAAGTACCTTTTTCAAAAAAATAGGGTAACCTCCTCCGAAACCAAGGTTGCATTGGCAAGTCTGTCATTTCCTCTTTGGAAACCCATTTTAGCTCTCCTTCAGGCGGGTTTTCTAACAACTTCCCTTTATACTCAGTCGCTACATAGTTGAACACAATATAACGATAATGTTCATCTGCTAAAATATATTCATCCACGCCTTTATAGATAAGATCTTCAGGATTCACAAGTAATCCCGTTTCTTCTCTTAATTCCCTTACTGCACCTTCAGCAAAGCTTTCCGTCAGTTCGATTTTTCCTCCAGGCCCCAAATACCCTGGAAATCCCAATTTACTTGGACGGTTAACAAGTAATATTTCTCCTCTTTTTTCATCATGTATAATTACCATTGTTAAGAGTGTAGCTTCAATCTTTTGCATACATAAACCCCATTTTTGCATATCTATTCTATGGAGCTATTATACCAAAGATTTCTACTATTTCTATATATTTTGCCAATCTACCAACCATTGATCGCATATTTTTATTCAGAATTTTTAATTAAGCAATAAAGCCGTTTGCGTAAAGCATTCAAGCTGTCTAATTCGCTTACTGGGCAAATATTTTGTTCAATCACATCTCCACCAAAGTCATGAATCAATATGCCATTAAAACAAATTTCTGTGATTTCCTCCATTGGAGCATGGCCAAAATACCCTTGCATATAGGCCTTATCGAATTGAAATAACTCACAAACGATCAATGCCTGTTCATAGACAAGAGGAGCTCTTACAGCATCAGCAAAATCGATAATATGGATGGTATGATCATCAGCCAGCAAGAGATTATCCCTATTTAAATCACCGTGAACAAACACGCTTTCACCAAAGTCATGGGATTCAATATAATCCAGTCGCTCTTTTTTAAAATTCTCAGGATATTTCTCCCAGCGCTTTTGCCTGTTCACATCATGGATCACATGGACTTCGTTAAAAGGAACACATGGAGTATTCATTGTATCTGTGATGTGGCGTAATTTTTGTCCAATAGCCAATTTGTCTGCAAATGTTAAAGAGTGATGTATTTTATTCAATTCTATCCCCCGGATATATTCCATAATCAAATAGGAAAAGAGATATTTATCTTCTACAGACCCACTTGCGACCAGTTTCGGTACAGACACACCAAGCTGTGCTGCTCTCCGCATCGCAAATAATTCTGTAGTAAAATCTGTTGTACTGTCGATCCCAGATTCCGCTGGAGCAAATATTTTGATCACATATTCTCCTACCTTGAAGACAGCATTTGTTCCGGGTGTACAATGCTCTATTTTCGAAAAAGCAAGCTTTTCTTTTACAAATATCGATCGTATTAGCGGTTCAAACGTCGGGATGGATTGAAATAATTTCCCCCATGATTCCCAGCCGTTGATGTCAGCCGTAAATTGATTCATCAGTAAGTTCCCCTTCGAGTTTAAGCATCTTTAATCTTTGCCTGAATAAGCGCCTTCGTCTCCTCCACATTATGCAAATCCTTTTTTGGCAAAATATACGCACTGACAGAGCTATTATAAAGATAGATCGAATGCTCATCCTCTTTTATCATTTGAATACCCGACCAGGTGACTTTCGTTTCCTTTTTAGGAGTGGTATCAACGATCCCCTCTTCTGACAAAGTCATTCGATGCTCCCCTAATAAATCTTCATTCTTCCCCTCTCTGATCAATTTCTTCGTATTCCGGATGATAAAGCGATAAAAATACTTCGGATAGAAAATCACCCATAATATACTTATTAGTAGAAAAGGGATAAATACGCCCAAGAAAGATATTTCTGTCATTTTTGAAAAGAGATAAGAAATGACGATAAAGAGAACTGGAAATAAAAATCGTTGAATATTCAAGGCTCTTTTTACGGTATTTGAATTCTTAACGTGAAACAAATTAAAATTCAGGTAATCTTCTTCTGTTAAGTTATATTTTATCTCCATTCAAATCCCCCTTTACTTTTACAGAAATATCCAACTAAACAATTGATAGATGGAATACACCACAAACCCGAGGCCAAAATTATTTCTCTTTCATACGGACATGAATTCACCCCATATAAATAATTAATCAGACGAATTCCCTATTAATTCTGAATAATAGCGAACAAGTTCCGGGTATTCATGTATCTCTTTTTTACCTAATTCGCTTATGGTGTAAGTTCCTCTTCGAATTCTGTTAAACCAACCATTATAGTTTTTATTGAGGGTGGATAAGGTCTTCTCCCCTGTCCCCAAGTGACGAAGTGCTTTAGGCGATAACGGGCCAAAATGTTCAAGACAACAAGCAATGTGGATACAATTTTCTTTATATGCTGTCATAATTTTGGTATTATGACTCCCACCAATATTATGGTCCCCATGCCTCCCCTTAAGTTCTTTGAGAAGTTGGCTCCTTTTGTTCCTACTCCTTTCCATGCTCTTTTTTCGGTCAAAAGAGGATGGGGGAATTTTTATCTCTACCTGATCATTATTACGCTCCAATGAAACGATGATTAGACCCAATTCAAGTCTTCTTATTAAGTAACATATATTTTTCCATTTCTTCGAGAATAGACTGTAATTAGGTTTGGGAATAGCGATGTAAACGAGATCAGATAAGCGTTGTCTTATGGTAGCTTGTACAAGGAGTTCCACACTTAAATTAAGCTTTAGCTCAACAATAATCAGCTCATTCTCTTTCACAGCGATTAAGTCACAATGGTTCACTTCTCCATAAACCTCATAATCACGTTGGATGAAGTAGTTTTGAATCGGCTGATATAAATGAGTTTCGTATAACTTTTCTGTTTTATGTTTCATCGCTTATCAATACACCCCTAAAAAAAGCTGAGGATAAGTCCATTGAAGACCCTATCCTCATACTTTTACTTAATGAAAGTCCGATGACATATCTTATTTCTCCGAATTATTAAATCGGAAAATAAGTTTATCTCCATCAAAAGTTTCTCCATGTTCCTCCAGGTACATCCCATTCGTATAATTGGAAATCGTCTTTCTCCAAAATTTTTGTCCTATGATGTTTTTTTCTGATGGATTTGTAAACAATTCCCAATTCCCTTTAAATTGTTCAAACACTTTATTTGCCGCATATTCAGCAATCCCTTGCCCCCTTAAAGATTGAATTAAAAAGAATTCATTTATAAAATAGTCAATTCCTTTATTGCAATGTGGTGGGGTTGCGATGAGGATAAACCCTGCTGGTTTCCCATCTACTAAAATTAAGTAGGGAAATAAAATATCTGGCTTCTCCCACCAAATATTTTGCACTTCATATTGATCACTCAATGTTTGGAATTCATCACTATCTTCATAAATTCCATGTGAATTTGGAAGTCTGCTATAATGTCCTGACAGATCATATAGATACAAAGGATATAAGTTTTTTATCCTATAGGCTTCATTCTTATCTGTTAATTGTACATCAATTTTCATTGGGTTCTCCTTGTTATCTGAACTACAAATTTTAAAATCTAAATACTGCTTATCCATACCCATTCAACAAAGCAAAAAGCGACTCATGACCAAATCTCGTTTCCCCTTCTGTTAAAATTTGCAAAAGGAGCTCATCGAGTCCATTTGTTAATAAGTGTAAAGATTGACGAACATATCCTTTTTCAAATTGATCAAGCGCCACAGGCAGCTCTTCCTCATCTAAAATAGACCAATCACCATTCGGAAAAACCAAAACATCGATAATCAGATCTTCAAAAGTGATAAGGGTATCTGTGATAGAGGTGTTTTTCACAATATTAAAATAGGCCCCCAAATAATGACCGTTTTTGTCTCGCCAAGTGTACAAATTATAAGGGCGATCTTCCCAATAATAAGCCAGCGTATAACTCCCTACAGGGATGGTTAAGGTTGTTTGATCAGTCACCATCGAAAAAGACTCTTGGATCTTATGGAAAAGAACTGCATGTTTCTTGTCCGCTTGCAATAATGCACAAGGATACTCTACAACCGTCGCATCATAGCGAATCTTTCTTTCTATTATATTTGGTTTAATCGTATGTACAAATATTGGTAAATCCCCCTTTTCAACGTGATGCTATCACCGCTACGTTCTTTTACGTATCTACTTTTCTTTTAATCGGATATTCGCGAACGATTGAGTAACGAAGAAACTCTTTCCGTCCACTCTCCCTCCTTATCAGCAAGCAGCGTGTCCCACCCTAGGTCCATTGCCCCTATAAAATTTTTCTCCTGATCATCAACAAATAGCACAATTCCATTGGCTTTAAGGTACTTTTGAGTTTTTTCGTATATGGCAATTTCCGGTTTACAAGCTCCAACTTCTGCGGAAATCGTTACACTTGTTACATAGACTTGGATCAGGTTAATAATATGTTCGATCCATTCGACCCGATGATTGCTTAACAGATGAATGTCAGCCACTTCACTCCAGCTAGGAATCTCTTTCATAGCTGGTAAAGGTATGATCATCGATAATAATTGATCTCTAGCCGATTCAATATGGAGATAGGGGATTTGCCTTTGTAAGTTTAACCAAAAGTCTTGTTCTGTGATCTGCCCTTTCCATAATTCTTCACGGATCTCTTTTCTAAATTCAAGCAATTCTTCATAACGCACATCATAAACGGTAGATAAATAGCGCCAAAATGAAGGGGAACAATTAGTTGACAGTACTCCGGCGATATCTAAGACTAAATCAGGTTTTACCTTCATTTTTCTCACTTCCCAAAACTTCTTTCCATGTTTGGACAAAATCCTTCACACTTGCATAGCGATCATGCCGCTCTTTTTCAACAGCTTTCATGGCTACTTCGTAAAAGGATTGAGGAGCCAAGATCTTGGAGCCAAGCAAAATTATGTGGTTCTTTTAGCGAAAAAGACACGTGATCCAACGATACAAAACTGCTCATTTCATCCCTCCGATTGTTTACCTTTGTTATCTATATTCGCTTCTAAGAAGGAGAAATCCTTTTAGCGGGGTTCAAGATTCTTTCAATCTGTTGTATAATACAAACATGTTTACCGGAGGTGATAGACGATGGCGAGTAACCTGCCGCCAGAATTGGTAGCGTCTCATGCAAAGCCTATTATAAATCAGGCGATTCTTTGCATGAGGTGGACAATTAGATAAAAATCGCCTAATGATAATGGCTTTGCCCCTTATTTTCAATGAACTACAATAAGGAGCTGACAAATATGACAAGCCATATAAAAATAGAAGCATTTATTCGAAGTGACCAATATCAGTTTATAAAATTTCAAGTAAAAAATCTGGTGCATGCACATGCGACAGTGAACGATCCCAATGTTCTGAAGGCAGTCAAATATGGGGCTTTCGATAAAGTGATCGATTTGTTTCCAGAGATTCATGAGCAACAGCAGGCGATTTTCAATAAAATCACGGAAATCGAGGAAGAACAGCAAGCCGAACAATATTTAACTGAGCTAAAGGAATATGTTATTCCATTCAAGACGATAACGGAAAAAACAGTAAGTAAGTTGTTTCCTAAAGCTAAAAAATTAAAGCTCCCATCCCTGGATGAGGTGGATCCTAGAGAGCTGACCTACTTGGGCTGGTACGATATCCGTTCGGAGAAGAAATTCCTTATTTTCAACTATAAGGGGAAATTGCTTGGCATCCACGGAACTATTCGACAACCAACGAAAGGCATTTGTGCTCTATGTAATGGACATGAAGAAGTTGGATTATTTATGGCCAACGTCAAAAGTGGCAAAGAAACCTACACAAACCGTGGAAATTATATTTGTGTAGATAGCCTAACATGCAACCAGAACTTACGGTCATTAGATAAACTTGAACAATTTATTGAGTTGGTGAAAAAATAACGGAGGGGGGATTTTCCCCTCCGTTTTTGTGTTTCTTCTTTGCAGGGAACTTTTTATTAATCCTATACATAAGTGGTCTCTTTGGGATTTCCTTTAGTGATTCATTTTCACAATAAAATCTAGCAAATGGTTAGAATCAACAGGAATTTTAGCTTTTACTTTAAGACTTTCACTATCAAGGATAATGACATGATTGTCCTCTTTATCGTTGCTCATTTCTTTCACGTATATTTCTTTCTCCTCTAAGTTCTGATAGAGGGGCTCATACCAATGTTTTGTATTGGCAAAATCGGCATTGAATAATTGAAAATTTGGCTCACCCTCTAAATTTAAGATGCCTAAGGAGAAACGTTCTTCCTCCCCTATTCCCCTCAAGCAATATAAAATCCTGTGATCATCTAAAGCTAATTGTCCATTTTCGTAAATATCATAATATTGTTGTGGTGGTAAGTTTTTAAAGGGCTCATAAGTAGTGTAATGAAAGTCCTTATCATAAACATACACTTTTCCATTTTCCCCCAAAATATAGGCAAGTTCACTTGTTGAAAAAAGAGGAATAAGCGCAATATCTTTTGTGCCAAAAGTTTCATACCTTACAGAATCATTCTTTAGATCCACAATGGCAATTCCATGCTCTGCATATTCGTCATTTTTTTCTAATATGGCCGTTGTTCCGTATATCAACATCTCCTTAAAATTTAAAATTGGTGCAAAAAGAGGAGAACGCCGGTATTCTGTTTCAAAGCTTTTTTTGGTTGTAGCGTTTGAAATGGAAACATTGTGACCACCTATTTTTTCATTGTAATTTTGATCACCAGTTTTATGTGACATGATCGTCTGTAAAATAATGTCGTTTCCATAGTGCATAATATGGTCAATGCCAACATCAAAATTAAAATAATCAACATTCACTTTTTTAAAACTCTTTTTGGGGATATCATAGGTGAAATAATAATTATCAATAGCCGTATCTCCAAAAAAAGATATATATAATTGATCTATCTTATTCGGTTTCTGATGGGGTAGCATTCTTGAAAATTCTTCATCAAATATCTTATATTTCCGAATGACCTTCCCATTTTTTTCTACTTCTTTCACTAACGTAAAATCCTGTGAAACTCGCAAGTCCCTTGGATAAATTAGAAAATAATCACCAGTTCCTTGTACTGTTTCTGGTGAAAAGTTTTCAATCCCATCAACACGAACAAACTCACTTTGGTTGTGCCCTTTTGCAGAATAAACAATAATAGGTCCAATTATTATTAAAAAGATAAGCAAAAATAATAAGGTTTTTTTATTCATTTTCTCTCCCAATCTTTACTTTACATTTCAACTGGTAAGGTAGATCCCCATCTGTTATAAGGCCCCTTCCTTTTGAATTCCCTTACACTTCCTTCAACAACGATTCTAAAGTTTGCAAATCCTCGGGATACATATGTTTAAGCGTTTGAATTTCTGCCAAGGACTTCCATGCTTTTTCTTCAATAATCTTATCTGGATCTTGAATTCCTTGGCTATTTCCTATCGCTTGAACAAGAAAATAATGTGTTTTGACTTGAATCTCGTTGATATCCGTATGTTTTATGAATAGAGGCTGAAGAATTTTCACCGTATACCCCGTTTCTTCTTTCACTTCTCTTATACAGCACTGCTCCGGTGTCTCTCCCTCTTCCATCCCTCCGGATGGCACCGCCCACATATCCGAATCCTTGCCCCTGACCATGAGTACTTGTTGATAGTCATTGATACAAATAGCAGCCGATCCGCTCCAATTTTTCATCTCTTATCCCCCTTGTATTCATTGTTCAAGAAGAACACTCAAATACAAATCTAGCACAGTTTCTCTTCTTCCATTTTATAAGAAATGTGAAAAATCCTCTATACCATGCAAGTATAGAGGACCATCTGATTTATTATCTTTTATTCATTTCACTTGGTACAGAATTATGACGTTCATTGCGATCTAGAGAAGCAATTTTCTCCATATCTTTTTCCGTTAAGGCAAAATCGAAGACATTTAGATTTTCTTTCATACGAGAAGGGGTAACCGTTTTAGGAATAACCATCACATCTGTCTGCAAATGCCAACGAAGAATCACTTGCGCTGGTGTTTTCCCATGTTGCTCAGCAATCTCCTGAATCACTGGATCCTCTATCACTTTCGTTCCATTCATCAGTGGGCTATAAGCTTCCAGATAAATGCCATGCTCTTTACAAAATTGTTTTAATTCCTTCTGCTGTAAGTATGGGTGGCACTCTACTTGATTCACTGCTGGTACAATTTCGCATTCATCCATGATGCGCTGTAGATGATCGATATCAAAGTTACAAACGCCAATCGCCTTTGTCTTTCCATCTTTATAAAGCTTTTCTAAAGCCTTATACGTTTCTACGTACGTATCATATTTCGGTGTTGGCCAATGAATCAAGTATAGATCAACATAATCCAAACCGAGTTTCTCAAGGCTCTCATCCATGGCCTTTAAAGTCGTTTCATACCCTTGATCAGCATTCCAAACTTTTGTTGTTAGGAAGATCTCTTCGCGAGCTAGACTACTCTTCGCTAGCGCTTGTCCAACCCCGACTTCATTTCCATAAATCTTGGCTGTATCGATCAAACGATATCCAGTTTCCAAAGCTTGTACAACGGCATTCTCGGCTTCCTCATTCGGTATTTTCCAGACGCCATATCCTAATTGCGGTGCACGAAGCCCATTATTCAATGTTATGTAATCCATGAAATCGCTCCCTTTCCCAATATATTGTATAGTATAGTCTATCACAGGTGTATTTATATTTGAATTTTTTGCTACACTGTAACACCCTATTCATGAAAACATTAAATATGTCTCTTGTTATATAGGGCTTCACATGCCCCTTGTTTTTAATCAAACGTTTGATTAATGACGTCTTCATAGAACGAGCCAACTTTTCCCCCTTCACAATCTATCCCAAATTTTAGGATAGGCAGAATTCTTCCAGTTTCCATCCGAATTTTCCCCAACAAATTTATCCCTAGCAAGTACCCTAGTAAATCGTGTATGATAAAGGTACGTATAATAAAATTTGACCGAACAAAAAATCACAGATGAATTAGCAAGACACTACCTGTTAGTGAAGGAGGAAGCCCCTTGAGTTATGGAGCTACATTACAAAAAGAAGCCATGCATATATTAAAATTAACGAGTAGAACCTTTTACATTCCGATTAAATTATTGAATCCAATATTAAGAGAAACAGTCGGATCTGCTTATTTATGCATGCGCGCCATTGATGAAATTGAGGATCACGAAGAGTTGTCCTCTGATACGAAACAACATTTACTTCGTTCAACGAGCCAACTTCTTCAAACACAATTCGATCCCCATGCTTATCAACAACTACTAAAGCCATATGAGAATCTTTTACCTGAAGTGACCCTTAGACTTCATGACTGGCTTACCGTTTGTCCTGCTGGCATTATCGATAAAGTAAAAAAATCGACCAGCATCATGGCGGACGGTATGGCCAAGTGGGTGGAAAAGGATTGGATCGTCAAAACAAAGGAAGATCTAGATGATTACACTTATTATGTCGCCGGTTTAGTCGGTGTGATGCTTTCGGATATTTGGGAATGGTATGATGGCACAAAAACAAATCGCGATTTAGCGATTGGATATGGACGAGGCTTACAAGCTGTGAATATGTTACGGAATCAAGATGAGGATGCAGAGCGCGGAGTCCATTTTATCCCAAATGGTTGGGGGCGAAATGAGATGTTCGACTACGCCCATGCTCATTTAGAGATGGCAGATAAGTATATCACATCCATCGATACGAAAAATATCCTGTTGTTTTGTAAGATCCCGCTCGCCCTTGCTAAAAAAACTTTAAAAGCATTAAATAAAGGTGAGGAAAAAATGGACCGAGCTGAAGTAGAATCGACAGTAAATGAGATTCTGGAAAATCATTAATATGGAAAAGTAGTAGTACTAAATTGGTTTTTAAAAAACTAAGAGGTGTCTAGCACTTATAAGTGGCTAAACACCTCTTTTTATTGGCGTTGGAGGTTTATCTAAAAAGCGAACGTACAGAAAATAAATTGACAGATTATCTCACATTCTGCCGATCGGATATTTTCATATTTCGATTATTTCCGGGGAAATTCTTTCACTTTTTTAGACATTTTTCAGGGTAAAAGGCATAAATGAAATATTCCTTTCCTTTCACGCATGGTATATATTAGTGGGAGAATACATATTATTTAATTTAGTAGAATTTGGTAGGGGTGTGCCTGTGAAATCATCTAGGAAAATATTATTTTATGTTGTGACGATGATGTATTGGTTTTCCATGTATACGTATGTACCCATCCTCTCCCCTTATGTAGAGCATCTTGGGGGCTCTGTCTTTATGATTGGCTTGGTCGTCGGCAGTTATGGATTTACGCAAATGCTTGTCCGTATTCCTTTAGGCATCTGGTCTGATCGCATCGGCAAGCGAAAGTTGTTTATTTTTGCGGGGATCGCCTGTGCTGTCTTAAGTTGTCTAGGCTTGGCGCTCTCAACAAATGTGTGGGCAATTTTCGGATTTCGCTCGCTTGCAGGTGTCGCAGCAGCCAGTTGGGTTGCTTTTACTGTTTTATTTGCCAGCTATTTTGAAGCGGATGAAGCACCGAAAGCAATGGGCATTATTAGTTTTTATACAAGTATTGGCCAAATGGCAGCTACTACGGCAGGAGGATTCCTAGCTGATTATATCGGGTGGCGCGCTCCTTTTTATTTGGGTGCAATTGTTGGTTTGCTTGGTTTAATTCTTGCGATCAAGCTTGTTGAAAAACCGGCCGATGTAAAAAAGAAGCCTGTTGAAGTCAAGGAATTGATCAAAATGGGCGGGGAAAAATTATTGTTATCGGTCTCCTTACTCGCAATCGTTGTTCAATGTATTACCTTTACGACGATGTTTGGTTTTACACCATTACACGCTACAAGTTTAGGAGCTTCCAATGCCGATTTAAGTATCTTAACCTTGCTATCTACCTTGCCCAATGCGATTGCTGGCTATATCAGTGGGAGTATTTTTGTGAAGCGATTTGGGGAAAGATACACGATTTTAATCGGCTTTATTGCCGCCGCCATCTGTACGATTCTTCTTCCCTTTACAACAAGCTTGAGCCTATTAATCCTGACACAAGCCTTTAATGGATTTGCCCAAGGCTTGATGATGCCTGTATTAATGGGGCTGGCGATTCAATCCGTCAATGAGGAAAAAAGAGCTTCAGCGATGGGCTTTTTCCAAGCACTCTATTCACTCGGAATGTTCGGTGGACCGTTTATTGCAGGGTGGATTGGAGAATATATGGGGCTTTCGGGTGGCTTTATCCTGATTGGCTCCCTTAGCTTTGTCGGGGCGATTCTAGCCTATCTGTGGATGCCAAAGAGAAAAATAAGGCAGGAATGGGGCCAATGATTTTTAAAAATAGGATGGATGACTTTTATTGTCATTCATCCTTTTCAATTACGAACTTTTCTCTCTTCCACTCTTGCTCTAAGACACTATAAAGATACGAATCTCTCCAGCCACCTTTTATCCATAAATGTTCACGTAATCTGCCATCCTTAATCATGCCAGCTTTCTCTAAAACCTTAGCAGATCCTATATTTCGACAGTCACATGTAGCATAGATCCGATGGAGGTTCAATGCTTGAAAACCGAAATCAATTAATAATCGGGCAACTTCTGTCGCTATTCCTTGTCCCCAATAATCCGGATGAACAATATAGGCTATGACTCCAACCTGATGGTGAATATCTTCTATACTTATCTCTCCGGTCCCCACCATAGCTTCGTTCATCTCAATGGCAAGTGCATATCTTCTCCTTGGCTTTTGGGCAGCGTCTTGTATCACTTGCTGAACATATTCTTGAGAATCTACTTCAGTATTCGGCCCCCAAGGTTGATAATGACAAACCGTTGCTTGTGAAGCGTATGAATGAACAGCTGCCCAGTCATCTTCCATAAATTCTCTTAAGGATAGCCTTTCACTGAAAAGAGGAATTTTAAGAGTATCTATTTTATTCACGTCCCTTCTCTCATATTTCTGTTTCATTTAATTATGAAAGATGAGTAATACAATTATAATCTTGAATTTGCCATTGATTTTCCCGGAAGAAAAGATTGCTTATACACCCGTTCATTAATCTTGTTTTCCCTGATCCAATTTCACCATTTGATAAAGTGGCTAAAATGGCGTTAATCACTCCTCCATGTGCGACAAGAATGATTTTTTGATCAGGATACTTTTCATGAATTTGTTGAATTCCCTTCATGATGCGTTTATTAAGGGAGGGACGATCTTCTTGATTCGGAATATGCCCATCTGGAAAACTTTCTAGCCTTTCTTCCCTTGTCATCCCTTCTGCATCCCCGTAAGCCCTTTCCACAAATTCTTCCATTTCCTCCATCGGTAGTTGTAAAGATTGATTGATAATTTTCGCGGTTTGTTTTGCTCTTTTTAGTGGACTTGTCACGATTCGATCCCAGTGTGAACTGGCAAGGCACTGACCGCATTCTCTCGCTTGTTGTTTTCCCGTTGCATTGAGCGGAATATCAGTCCTCCCCTGAATTTTCCCCATTGCATTCCAATCCGTTTCCCCATGTCTCACTAAACAGATCTGGCTCATATATATCCCTCCAAATAATCAGCCTTCAATAGCATCCCAGATAACCGATGAACATTGGATGGAAGATCCTATTTCAGTTTATTTTAATACAACTTGATTATGGGCTACCCATTTCCAATACGCTTACGAATAATCCTTATCTGCCCCCTGTGGTTAATCTCATCTTCGAAAACATGGAACCACTTAAAATAATTGTTAACAGGAGAGTTTCCTAAATGTGGCTCTAATTCATATTCATCGAGCCATTCATCAGTAAGCTCCGAAAATGCTTTTAATGTTTTTTCTCTTATTTCATTCATTAATTCAATATAATACTCAAGTGGATTGTTCTTTATTTCTCTTCTCCCTCGCTCACCTAATTCGAGAGCCGGCCCCCATTCTTGGCGTTCTTCCTCTGACAATTCCCTTTTTTCTATAGTGTTTAAATAATAAGCATATTCAACTGCCATAATATGCTTTAACAAAGCTCCAATGGAATTGGAATCACTGTCCAATAAGAAATCCAATTGTTCGGTACTCAACCCTTTAACAGATTCCAACGTTGTCCATCTAGAATAATTCATCATGGAAACTAAACGGCTGATTTGGTTGGAGAAACCAGGAACCTGATCAATCATATAAAGTTTATCAAGATTCACTATTACCAGCTCCTTTTAAAAATTATTTCTTGTTTTTTGCTCTCACAATTAAAAAATGAGGGCCTTTCATTAATTTTTGATATTTCGTTGGAAACTTCTGTTTAAAGGTCATGGTTGGTTGCGGTTCAATCATCTGGTCGATCGTAAAAAACGTAACGACTTCATTTACAATCGTTTGTAGCGGCCTTCTATAGAAGGGAACTTCCACTGTTTGCCCATTCTTCTTCCATTGGTTGATGATGAGTTCCGTTTCAAAATAGGCCTGATTTTCGGATAAATGGATATCCATGGCCGGGTGATGGACAGAGAATAACAGGAAGCCATTCGGTTTTAGAATACGCTGAAATTCAGAAAAGGTCTGTCTCCAATCTTCTACATAATGAAGCGCTAGCGAACTGACAATATAGTCAAAGGAATGATCTTCAAAAGGTAAGTCTTCGCTAAAATCTAAACATCTTACCTCTGCCCTCGTGCCCACACGCCGCTTCGTCGCTTCCACCATTTCAGGACTGACATCCATTGCTACCACTTTTGCCCCTCGTCGAAGAAATTCATTCGTATACCAACCCGCTGCACACCCAGCATCAAGCACTTGGATCTGCTTAAGATCTTCCGGAAGTTGCTGCACCATGGCTGGCCTCTCCAGCTCCGAATTATAAAAACTTTCCGTGTCCACGGTATGTTCATAAGCTTCCGAAAGCTGATCAAACGCTGATCTTATTTTCTCCTTCATAGGTCACCTCGTTTTTTTCGATTTAAAATGTCTATTACATCTATTTCTCCAAAAGGGGATAGAATTCCTTTCCGTTAAGCAATCATTATTTGACCACTCCCATGTCTAAAGACCATGGGATTCTTTTTCGCAAACATTTCCCTTACAAACCTCCAGGGAGGGTGCAGAGGGGAAACTTGGGGCGAACAACACTAGATAATCCTTTCCAGTGGGCAAGGTCTGTGCCGACTACGCCATCCGTATGGCGATACTTTTATCTCTTTTAGCTTATTCTTTGGATTTCTTGCTTTTTCTCTAAAGAGAGAAAACGTTTGTACCAAATCGGTTGTTTATAGACAACCGAGATAAGCGTTTTGACTGCCATCGGATGCTTTTTACGGGCAATGTTTTGGGCACCGTTAACATCACGATGGATTTCTGTTTGATGAACAGAACAAATAAATCTTCTTCCTTTTGCTTGATGTTTCCCACCGCAAAATGGACAGGACTGCGAAGTATAACTCTCCTCAGTTTCTTCGACTTTGATCCCTTTTTGTTGTGCTTTATACGTTAGTTTCTGTTTGATTTTCCCTTGATTCCACAAGGAAAGCTGTTGTCTTCTTGTTTTGTTATGCTTTCTTTTTTTCTTTGGATCCTTTTTGGTCTTTTTCTCTATACCCGACACATTCCCAATCACGAAATGAGTGACTCTTTCTTCCTCCAGAAAGGAGACAATTTCCTTGGTCGTTTTATGTTCCAATGCCTCAAGCTGATTCTTACTCTTTTGACGAATACGATTTCGCGCTTGCTTATACTTCTTCCACTGCCGGGAACCTTGTTTACAACGAGACATTTTCTTGTTCAAATCGGCTAGTACCTTCGCACGATATTGCGCAATACTCCTCATCGCTCGCCCTGATACCAATAAGGCTTTGCCCTCTGTAGCAGCTGCCACCGCATGGATTTCACCTAAATCGCCGCCAGCTACTTTAAAGTCATACGAAGAAAGATCTTTCTCGGGTACATGGATTGTATAACAAAAGTGATATTGTCCATTCCGCCATACGATTTCAGCATAATTACATGCACTAAGATCTTCTGTGGCAAGATTTGGAATATAAAGATTTTTATTTTGTTTCGGAAACTTCTCCTTCCAGTTCTTCTTTTGCTTTTTTGTTAAAAGATCGGATAATCTGAGTTCATATTCTGATCTTTTAATCGCAATTTTATCATCCGTGATCGACATAGATGCTTTCTTTAGAGGAACACAATAATAATACTTTTTTCGCCACGGATATTTTGCTTTTTTGTCGGTCTTCCTTAACTTCCGGATTGTTTCACGATTCGCCTCATATTTATCCGCAATCGCTTGCACCGTCTGCGAATGAAGATTATAGGTTTGTTTTCGAACAGATTGGATCTCTTTTTTACTTAGCCATTTCTTAAACGAAAAAAAATAAGACGTTGCCTCCCTGACAATATCATTCCAAACAGTGGCTGCTTCACGTTGCATCGTTCTGAGTTCATTGTATAGGCTTTCATCATAAGGAATGGGAAAAGAGTGCGTGACAATCATATTGGCTAACCTCCTTTCTGTTTACTCTATAGTCCTATTATACCGGAACATTCGTTTCCCAACAACCCAGCTATTCAATTTATTTACATTCTAAAGCCTTGCTAATTCATCCTCACGTTCATCCCACCTCTGAAGAAGTGGGCTTTCCCATTCGGAAGGATCTGTAATTAAGCTAAAAAATGAACAAAGACCAAACCTTTTCCAGATTTGGCCTTTAAAAAATTATTCCTGATCATTCGGAATGGCACAATTCCCATCAACACAAGCTGCATCGTCCGCGCCACCTGATAAATCTTGTAAAACCGGAGCCGCCTGTTCCTCTTGCCATACCTTCTCTAATGCGCCAACAAAGGTTTCCACTGGCTGTGCACCTGAAATCGCATATTTTTGGTTGACAACAAAGAATGGAACCCCGCGCACGCCTATTTGTTGGGCGGTATTTTCATCATACCGTACGTCATCCGCATAGGCCTTTTCGTCTTGGAGAACTTCTAATACTTCATTCCGATCCAATCCAACTTCCACAGCTAATGCAGCTAGCACTCCATGATCACTTAACTTTTTCCCTTCTGTAAAATAACCATGAAGAAGCCTTTCTGTGATCTCCTGATCCTTGCCTTTCGTTTTCGCAAAATGCGCTAATCTATGAGCATCAAACGTGTTGGTCGGTACCATCGTGTCAAATTGAAAGTTTAATCCAACACCTTTTGCTTGTTCCCCAATTCCCTCATTCATCTTCTTAGCTTCGTCTACACTCACACCATATTTCCCTGCGAGCGCCTCATGAATGGTTTTATTCTGGTCTTTTGCTGTTGTCGGGTCCAATTCATAGCTATGAAATTCAACCTTTACTTCATCTCGTTGCGGAAATTTCTCTAATGCCTGTTCTAAACGGCGTTTACCGATATAACAAAAGGGACAAACAAAATCTGACCATACTTCTATTTGCATTTTCGTCACCTCAAATATTCTTATAAGTCCTTCTTTATATAGCTCCCCAATGTGCGGACATCGTAACCATATGTTTCCAGAATCGTCTTTGCCCTCTGCAGTTGGTCGTCTTCGCTCCCTGCCGCTGTTTCAATAAAAAAGCGATAGGTTCCGAGTTTCTTCTTCGTAGGACGCGATTCAATCCACGTCAAGTTAATTCCCAGGGACGAAAAGACATTTAAAATGATCGCCAATAATCCTGGACGGTCTTCAGTTGGTGTAATAAGAAGCATTGATTTTGCCTTTTCCTCTGTAACGACAGGTTGCTTAGGAGGTTTCGTGATAATGACAAATCTTGTCGAGTTGCAGTCATTGTCATGAATATCTCGTTGAATCACCTCTAAACCAAATGTTTCTGCTGCCCATTCCGAGGCCACTGCTCCTGCATCCATTCTTGCTTCCTTCTGAATCGCCTCTGCAGCCGCTGCTGTACTACTATAATGCTTCGTTTTCGCTTGTATATCCCTTGTAAATATCCGGCATTGGGCAAGGGCCGGTGGAATCGACCAAACCTCTTTCACATCTTTAAGTTTGGCTCCTGGATTGCCTAACAATTGCAATCGAACTGGAAGCACAGCCTCTCCTTCAATCCACACATTATGATGAATCAATCCATCTGTTGTCATCGTAATGGTACCTTCCAGAGCGTTCTCAATCGGCACAATGCCTTTGTCTACTCTTTCCTCATCCACTGCTTCCAATACTTCAAAGATCGTACTATACATAATCGGCTCCACGCCATCCTCTGTGAAATAACGAACAGCCGCTTCTTCCGAAAAAGTTCCTTTAGGTCCTAGATAAGCGATTTTCACTGGTTATACACCTTCTACTTTTCTCTCATTTTCCTTGTATGATCTATTCATGTTTTATAGGAAAAGACAGCTTGTTCGCTGCCTTTTCATTTTAATCCATCCCATTATTTAGTGAAAGCTGCCGTTAACGGTGGAACGATTTGTTTTTTACGCGAGACAACTCCTTGTAAAACAGCCGATTTTCCTTCCAACTTCACATTGAATGCCTGTTCCACTGCATGAGCTGCTTGTCCAACGGCAATGGCTGTCGAATCATTGGTTAAAATATCCGTTACCACGAACAAGAATAGATCTAGCCCCTTTTCAGCCACGACCTGATCTAATGCCGCCTCGATTTCCTCCTTGCGCGCAAGCACATCTTCCACGCCAACAGCATTCACTTGCGCAATTTCCACTTTCGCACTGCCCATTGAAAATTCCTTTGCATCTAAGGAAAGCAATTCTTCTGCCGATTTTCCACTGATATCAGCACCTGCTTTCAACATATCCATTCCGTATTTTTCTGCGTCGACACCAGCGATGGCAGCCAATTCTTTTGCTGCTTCTACATCTTCTTCCGTACATGTTGGTGATTTGAATAATAAGGAATCAGAGATAATCGCAGACAGCATTAACCCCGCCATCTTTTGCTCGATCTCCAGTCCTTTTTCATGATAGATTTTCTTCAATATCGTTGCCGTACAACCAACAGGCTCAGCACGGAAATAGAGAGGATCGCTCGTTTCAAAATTAGCGATACGGTGATGATCAATCACTTCTGTAATCTTCACTTGGTCAAGATCACTCACACTTTGTTGACGTTCATTATGATCGACTAAAATGACTTCGTCTACTTCCCCGGCAACCGTTTCTACCAAACGAGGAGCTTCTACTTGAAAGTAATCTAAAGCAAATTGAGTTTCTCCATTGATTTCCCCTAAACGAACAGGTTCTACTTCAAATCCCAATCTTGTTTTCACGTCCGCATAGACAAGAGCTGAACAAATTGTGTCCGTATCCGGATTTTTATGACCGAAGATGAAACTTTTTCCCATTTTTGTCTCTCCTTGCTATATAATATGTATGATTTCATTGCTTTTTCCATTTTACCATATGACAGCTTATTTGAAAGAAAGAATGATTTTTTTTACAATGTAATGGGGGTGCAGACGTGAAAAAACAATGGTTTCTTATCCTATTTGTTCTTTTGATTATGATTCTAGCAGGATGTAGTGATAAGGTCGCGAAGCCGGAGGATCAATTTGGTGAATATGTGAAGCTTTGGAAAAAACAAGACTTTGATAAAATGTATAACTATCTATCAACAGATACAAAAGAACAAATAAAAAAGAAAGATTTTGTTGAACGTTATAGTAAAATTTATAAAGATTTAGAAATAAAGGATTTAGACATTCAATTTACTAAGCCGGAAGAAGCAACAGATAAAAAAGCAGAAACGGCTGAATTTCCTTTTCATGTTTCCATGAATAGCTTAGCTGGAGAAATCACTTTTGATCAGCAAGCACACTGGGTGAAAGAGGAAGATGATAAAACCACCGAATGGCGTATGAATTGGGATACTACGTTGATTTTTCCTGATTTAGAAGAAGGAGATAAAATTTCCGTTCCTACAATCCCACCGATCCGCGGCGCTATTCTTGACCGCAACGGAATCGCACTCGCTGAAAATGGCGAGGCTTTACAGGTTGGACTTGTCCCTGGAAAAATGGAAGAAAATAACACGGTTCCGAAACTAGCACAATTACTAGGAATCGACGCAAAGAGCATTGAAGACGCTTTGAACCAATCTTGGGTAAAGCCTGATCTTTTGGTTCCGATTAAAACCATCCCAGCAAAAAGTGATGAATTAAGTGAAAAACTATTAGCTCTTCCCGGGGTGCAATTAGGAAAAGCAGAGGCAAGAATTTACCCGCTTGGGGAGCGAGCAGCTCATTTAACAGGAAATTTATCGCCGATTACAGCGGAGGACTTAGAGAAGCACAAAGGGAAAGGTTATACCGATACAGATATGATTGGCAGACGTGGTTTGGAGCTCGTTTTGGAAGAACGTTTAAGAGGAACGCCGGGCGTACAAATCATCATTAAAAAAGAGGATGGCAGCGAGAAAATTCTTGCTGAAAAAGAAGTACAAAATGGCGAGGATGTCGAACTCACGATTGACAGTGCTCTCCAAGTCAACATCTATGATGAATTCGAAGGCAAGCCTGGTACCGCTGCCGCAATTGATCCTGAGACAGGTGAAACCTTGGCACTTGTAAGCAGTCCAGCCTATGATCCAAATGTGTTAACGCTTGGCGCAAACGAGAAGCAATGGAACAAACTACAGGATGATCCGAAACAACCAATGCTCAATCGTTTGAATTCCGCCTTTGCTCCTGGTTCTGTTTTAAAACCGATTACGGCCGCAATTGGTCTAAAAGATGGCACCATAACATGGGACGAAAAATTAACGATTAATGGCAAGGGATGGAAAAAGGATGAATCTTGGGGAAAATACGAGGTAAAACGAGTAAGTGATCCTGGTATCCCGATTGATTTAGAAAAGGCTTTGATCTATTCAGATAATATTTATTTCGCACAAAAAACAATTGAATTAGGTCAGAAAAAGTTTGAAGCCGGTCTAAAAAATTATGGTTTTTCTGAAGATATGCCTTACTTATACCCGATGCATCAATCCACCTATGGTGAGATTGGATCCGATATTGCCCTCGCCGATTCAAGCTATGGTCAAGGACAAGTCGAATTAAGTGTGCTGCATTTAGCCACTATGTATTCAACCTTTACGAATAATGGAAATATGATCAAACCGATCTTGGAAGCGAAAGAGAAAAAAGGCCAAGTTTGGAAAAAAGACCTTTTGACAGAAGAACAGGCGAAGCAGTTAACCGCAGCTCTTCGTAAGGTTGTGGATGATCCTAATGGAACAGCACGTGGAGCAAGAATCGAAGGCTATCCCCTCGCTGGAAAAACAGGAACAGCCGAATACGAAAAAGCAGAGCAAGGTGTAGAAGGAAAAGAAAATGGCTGGTTTGTCGCCTATAATCCCGAAAAGCCCGATCTCATTATTGCTTTAATGGTTCAAGAAGGTGGTTCCGCGGGTGCCATTGATCATGTCACAAATATATTTAAAGAATTACGTTAAGCTATAAAGATGAGGAAAGGAACCAGCACGCCGTTTGGTATGCGGGTTCCTTTCCTATTTTTATAGAAATGAAGCTTCCTCATACATCCTCTTAAAGTCTTCTAACTTATTTGTTGTACACAAAATGTTCGGATAACGACGGAAAATATCAAATTGCCATTGCTTATCTACCGGCCAAACAACAATTTGTAGCCCTGCCGCCTCACATTCCTCAACAAATTCATCTGTTAAGTATTCAATTCGCACAGCAAGGGAAGATGCCTTAATTTCCTTTAAAAAGGTAAATAAGCCAGGGGTAGCACCATGCTGGATCACACCTAATTCAATTTCATCTGACAATTCTCTCATTCTTCGAATAGAATAGTGATCAAAAGAATTGACATAAATCGAATCCATCATCCCGGTTTCTTCAATCACCTGAAGCGCCTTTTCCTCTAACCCAGGATACAGATAACCATGCTGCTTTAGCTCCACAGCTACCTTCATTTTTCCTTTCGCGAATTGAAGCGCTTCCTTTAAAGTCGGAATCGTTTCCGTTCCGCCTACCTTTAACTTTCTAAGCTCTTCAAACGTAAAATCCTTCACAAATCCCTTGGCATTCGTCATCCGATTTACTGTTATATCATGCATCAAAATCGGAACTCCATCTTTACTAAGCTGAACATCAATCTCAATATGACTAAATCCCAACTCATAAGCCGCCCGATACGCTGTTAATGTATTCTCTGGATACTTTCCAGGGTACCCCCTATGGGCAAGTGCCGTAATCAAACCAATTCCCCCGTTCATTTTAGTATAGTAATTCCTCCCAATTAAATCTTAGCAATCTTCCCTAAAAGTTTCTAGATGAAAAGGCTCAAATTTTAGTTTTAGGAAGAGGTTCGATCCTGAAATGTACGTATGGGCTTTCTCTAGCAAAACAAAAGGACGTCCAATCATCAGAAAAATCATGTGATTGAACGCCCTCGTTTTATCCCGCATTAACGGGCAGTAATACCCCCCACCTCAAGGCTTTAGGGAATACGGAGAAGTGTTGGGGGGTAACTGCCCGTAAAAGCCCGATTGGTTCAACTAACAATCAGTGAGGGATGGAAGAAATCCCCACTGATTGAAGTTTCACTTTATCTAAATATATCTCCTCTGATTTAATTAGAATTAAAATACACACAAATCCGGCAATTATTTAATTGTTGAATCGGAATGTCCATATCATAAATCTCCTTCAAAGATTCAGATTGAATAATTTCGTGTGTTGGTCCATCTTTTACAACACGACCATTTTTCAGGGCAACGATTCGATCAGAATAAACGGAAGCAAAGTTAATATCATGGAGAACAATGACGACGGTTTTTCCAAGATCATCTACAAGCCTGCGCAAAATTTTCATAATTTGCACCGAGTGCTTCATATCCAGATTATTCAACGGTTCATCTAGTAAAATATAATCTGTATCTTGAGCAATGACCATGGCGATAAAAGCCCTTTGTCTTTGTCCTCCTGACAATTCCTCAAGATATTGGTCTTGTATATCACGTAACACCATATAATCGATCGCTTCATCTATCTTTTTCTGATCGATATCAGTAAGCCGCCCTTTAGAATATGGGAAACGCCCAAAAGAAACAAGCTCCCGAACGGTTAAACGTACATTCATATAATTGGATTGCTTCAGGATGGATACTTTCTTCGAAAAATCGCCTGACTTCATGCCTTTGACGTTATTTTTGTCTACCAATACCTCACCAGTATCGGCATCTAGCAAGCGACTGACCATGGATAGTAAAGTAGATTTCCCTGCACCATTCGGACCAATGAAAGATGTAATCTGCCCTGGCTGAATATCAACCGTTACATCTTCTACTACACGTTTTTTTCCATACATTTTCGTTAAATTTAGCACTTGAATCATGTGGATCTACTCTCCTTCAACAATAAATAAATGAAATACACTCCACCGATAAAGTTAATAATCACACTTAACGTAGTCGTAAAGGTGAAGACTCTTTCTACTATCCATTGGCCACCGACTAAAGCAACCACTCCCATCGTTGCGGCACCCGTAATTAAAACACCGTGTTTATATGTTTTGAAAAATTGATAAGCAAGATTAGCAACAATTAAACCAAAAAAGGTAATCGGTCCAACTAAAGCTGTAGAAACAGAAATGAGTATAGCGACAATGATAAGCATTTGTTTGACAATTCGATCGTAAGAAACACCCAAATTAATCGCCACATCGCGACCAAGAGATAGAACATCTAAGTATGGTAGGCTTCTCCAACCAAGAATCAAGACAGCTCCAACAAACAATAAAGATATCCATACTAGATCTCCATTGATATTATTGAAACTCGCAAACATCTTGTCTTGCACCATTTGGAATTCGTTTGGATCAATCAACACTTGCAAAAATGTCGAGATACTTTGAAAAAAGGTTCCCACAATAAATCCAACTAAAAGTAGAAAATAAACCGATTGCTGTCCCTTTTTGAAGAGGAAGCGAAAAAGCAATAAAGCGAAAATGATCATCGTAATCACAGATAACAAGAAGTTTACTTGTTTATTCACAATCGTAATATGGTTAGAGCCTAAAAAGAAAATAGCAAATGTTTGAATAAGTAAATAGAGGGAATCTAATCCCATAATACTTGGCGTTAAAATACGGTTATGTGTAATCGTCTGGAAAACGACTGTTGAATACGCGATCGCGACACCAGTAATAATCATCGCCGATATTTTAATAGCCCTTTTCGGCAAAGCATAATCGAAGCTTCCATTTAAATCATGAAATAAGTATAGCGCACAGCATCCTGCAGCGACCAACACAAGAATACCGATTTTCACAGAATTACGCATAAGCTTTCCTCCGGAATAGCAAATATAAGAATATGCCGCTTCCAATGACCCCAACCATCAAGCTAATGGAAATTTCATATGGGTAAATGAGCACACGTCCTAATATATCGCAAATGAGAAGGAAAATAGCCCCTAGTAATGCTGTGTGCGGCAAAGTTTTTCTAATATGGTCGCCTTTCATAATGGAAATAATATTGGGGATAATTAATCCTAAGAATGGAATGGTCCCCACCGTTAACACAACCGTTACCGTAATGAATGCGACGAGGATTAAGCCAATATTGACAATCCGTTTATAAGGAAGACCTAAGTTTTTCGCAAAGTCTTCTCCCATCCCCGCTACTGTAAAACGGTTTGCAAAAAAATAAGCAATGATTAAAACAGGAATACTAATGTATAAGAGTTCATATCTGCCTTTGAGGATCATCGAAAAGTCACCTTGTAACCAAGCAGACATATTCTGAATCACATCCGCTTTGTAGGCAAAGAAGGTTGTAATGGATGACAAAATATTCCCAAACATCATGCCCACAAGTGGTATAAAAATGGCATCTTTAAACTTTATTCGATCTAATATTTGCATAAATAATAAAGTCCCAGCAAGTGCAAAGGCAAAGGCCACAAGCATTTTCTCCAATGTAGAGGCATTTGCAAATAGAAGCATCGAAACAAGAATTCCTAATCTTGTTGCATCTAATGTACCTGCCGTTGTTGGAGAGACAAATTTATTCCGACTCAATTGTTGCATAATCAAGCCAGCAATACTCATTCCGGCACCTGCCAACAAAATAGAAACAAGCCTTGGCACCCGACTAATTAAAAAGACTTGAGTTTCTTCTGATTGAATGTTAATCAGATCTAGAGGCGTAATATTACTTACCCCCACAAATAACGATATAAAAGACGCCAAAATTAAGGCGACAATCAAATACCACGTTTTCATAGGAAACTCCGATCTAGCAAAATTTTCTTAATTTTTTTCCTTCATTCTCATTGAAAATCATTATCAATGAACCAACTACATTATAACACTATCTTAAAGTAAGTCAATGGTGCTCCTCTGTTGGTGCCTGACACGCTCCGGGATTTGTCAAAATTTATTCACATTTCAAATCTCTAATATGTAGGGTCACGAAATATTTTTTTTACGATTTAGATATCTGCCCTTTTCATGCAATAATCATTTTGCTATGATTATTTTATTCTCTTTTTCAACCATTTTTCGGAAGATCTACTTAAAGTGCATGTTCAAAAAGAAGGACAAAAGGACCAATCCGGCTAAATGCGCTGACGTTAATCGTGAACGTCCGACATTAATACATCGTACGTCAAATGTCCAAGGCGGACTTGCACAGGACGTGTCGGTACTTAGTTGAAGATCAATTATCTCGCAGTGTCATTTTTACCGGACTTTTTGAATATCCTCTTAAAATGTAAACATCGGGAGGAAAAACAATGACCCTTGGAAATTATGAAATTTTTATTCGTGTGTTAGTAGCCGGAGTGTTGGGTGCGGTTGTTGGACTAGAGAGGGAAAAAAGATTTAAAGAGGCTGGATTACGAACTCATTTTTTAGTCGCATTAGGAAGCGCTGTCATGATGATTATTTCAAAATATGGGTTTAATGATATTTTGCACGAAGAAGGAATCGGCCTTGATCCCAGTCGTGTTGCCGCTCAAATTGTAAGTGGAGTTGGCTTTTTAGGAGCAGGTATGATTCTTGTCCAACGTCGTTCCATTTATGGACTGACAACAGCCGCTGGTATTTGGGCAACAGCTGGTATTGGCATGGCAATTGGAGCTGGAATGTATGAATTAAGTATTTTCGGAACGATTTTAATTCTTGTTGGATTAGAATTGTTGAATCGCATTTTTAAATTTGCCATTCCTAAAGCATACCAGCTAACAGTCGAGTGTCTCTCAATAGATAGTATCAAAATGGTGATCGAAAATCTTACTCTTCACAAGTTTGCGATTAAAGATTATCGTGTCAAGATGGAAAATGTCGATCATACGACTAGATATGTCTTAGAGTTACACATACAATCAAAAAATCCATTAGAAGACAATCAACTCACCCAGCTACTATACAAATTGAATGGCGTCACATCTATCAATTTTGAGTGACTCCATTCATTTTTCCACAACAAAAAGCGAGTAGCTGATGATTAGTCTCGTCACACATTCTGTGCTACACGCTTTTTGTTTTTAGATCCTTTTAAACTCATTGTTCTTCATCCAAACTTTCTGGCTCCTAATAAGCTGTCCAGCCACCATCTGCAGTAATGACTACACCGTTCACAAAGTTAGAGTCATCTGATCCAAGGAAGAGAGCAATTGTAGCAATTTCCTCCGGATTTCCATTTTTCGGATTGAACTCTGCTCCACTCATTGCTTTTTTCATACCAAATGGATCCGGGTTATCAATCGTCGAGCCTATATTTGTTTCGACCCCGCCAGGAGCAATGGCATTACAACGAATACCGTATTCTGCATATTGAAAAGCTACATTTTTCGTTAACCCAATGGCAGCATGTTTTGAAGCGGTATATGCGGCACCAGCTCTCGATCCATATAGTCCTCCAATTGAGGCGTTGTTGATAATGACGCCACTTTTCTTTTCTTGAAAAATAGGTAAGACTTTGCGGGTTGCTCGCATGACACCTGTTGTATTGATGGCCATGACACGTTCCCATAATTCATCTGTCACGTTGGCAGCTGGGACGAAATTGTCCATAATGCCTGCATTATTCACCAAAATGTCTACTGTCCCATATTCATCTACAGCCGTATCCACCAAGTTTTGAATGTCTTCCTCTTTCGCAACATTCGCCACAACAGCGAGGGCTTGTCCTCCGGCTTCCTCTATCTCTTTCACAACGGCTTGCGTCGTTTCCGGATTGATATCACTCGCAACCACTTTTGCTCCTTCTTTTGCATATAAAAGTGCGATTGACTTTCCCATCCCTGATCCAGCACCTGTCACGATAGCTACTTTGTCTTTTAATTTCATTATTTTCCACCTCCATTTTTTAGGGATCCCCCTTATCTTTAATATATACGATTAATCAAGTTTGTGCAATATTGAACAAAGTATTTTTAAAGAAATTGTTTGAACTTCTCCACAAGCTAGAATGTTGTAATTTTTTTAAAAAAGAGGCTGGGAGAAAAAGCGAAACTGGGTATATATACCCCGCTCCGGAAATATACTTCGCTTTTCGCGGGCGAGTGGCAAGCCTTGTCAGGCTTCGCCAAGCTCTCAATTCCCGCAGGATTCTACGTATATTTCCTCCGCTAAGGTAATACAGCCTCTTTTAAGCTTATTTAAACACCATCGTTGCCTCAATGGCTTTCTTCCATCCATTGTATAGGGATACTCTTTCCTTTTCTTCCATATTAGCTTCGAAGGTTTCGTCTACCTCCCAGAATTTTTTGATTTCATCTTTGGTCTCCCAAAATCCAATTGCAAGTCCAGCTAAATAAGCCGCTCCTAGGGCAGTTGTTTCCTCAACCTTTGGTCGTTCTACCGATACATCAAGTAGATCACTTTGGAACTGCATCAGAAAATTATTTTTGACAGCTCCCCCGTCGACACGCAAAGTTTTCAAGGGGATTCCTGAATCGGCCTCCATGGCATTTAACACATCTTTTGTCTGATAAGCAAGAGATTCCAGCGTCGCACGAATGAAATGTTCTTTCGACGTTCCTCGGGTTAGGCCAAACACTGCCCCCTTCACATCACTATCCCAATAAGGAGTCCCAAGTCCAACAAAGGCCGGTACGACATACACCCCATCTGTTGATGATACCTTTTTGGCGTATTTCTCACTTTCAGCTGCATCTCGAAACATTCTTAATCCATCACGCAGCCATTGAATCGCAGATCCTGCCACAAAAATACTTCCTTCTAAGGCATATTCAATCTTCCCGTCGATTCCCCAAGCAATCGTTGTCAATAAACCGTGTTTAGATTCAACTGCTTGTTCGCCTGTATGTAAAAGCATAAAACACCCTGTTCCATACGTGTTTTTGCCCATACCGCTTTCGAAACAAGTTTGGCCAAATAATGCAGCCTGTTGATCTCCGGCCATTCCAGCAATTGGCACAGCGTGACCAAAGAAATGATAATCCACTGTATGGGCATAGACTTCAGAAGAAGGACGTACTTCCGGAAGCATTGCAGCTGGCACATCTAAAATTCCAAGTAATTCTTCATCCCACTGTAATTCATGAATATTGAACATCAGTGTTCTGGACGCATTCGAATAGTCTGTTACATGAGCTTTCCCACCAGATAGCTTCCACACAAGCCATGTATCAATCGTCCCAAATAAAAGATCGCCCTTTTCCGCTTTCTCTCTAGCCCCTTCGACATGATCCAAAATCCATTTCAGCTTTGTTCCAGAAAAATAAGGATCCAGTAGTAATCCTGTTTTCCTTCTAAAAACATCCTCTAACCCTTGCTGCTTTAGTTCCTCACATATTGGTGCCGTTTGTCGCGATTGCCATACAATCGCATTGTATATCGGCTTGCCTGTATGTCGATCCCATACCACGGTTGTTTCACGTTGATTCGTAATGCCGATTCCCGCAATTTGCTTTGGTTGAACATTCTTATCCACCATAACACCAGCCATTACCGCGAGCACCGAACTCCATATTTCATTAGCGTTATGCTCGACCCAGCCTGAATGTGGGAAATATTGATTAAACTCGACTTGAGATTTATGAAAGATATCTCCCCTTTTATTAAATAAAATCGCTCTCGTACTGGTTGTTCCTTGATCCAAGGCCAAAATATAACGCTCCACCTCACCACTCCTTTTTATTAATGATTATCCTTGTTGGATTAGATTTTTTCAAAGGCCTTCCACAATTCCATTCGGGACGTTGTCACAGCTTCTGCACCGGCCTCTAAAGCGGCTTGCACTTGCTCTTCTGTACGGATTAAGCCGCCTGAAATAATCTTACAACCCGTGTGTGCTTGAATTTCATGAATCAATTCTGACACAACTCCCGGTAAAACTTCAATATAATCGGGCTGTGTGCGTTCAATCAACTGATAACTCTTTTTCAAAGCAATTGTATCCAATAAAAAGGTTCTTTGAATCGCTAAAATGCCTTTCGCTTTTGCTTTCAATATCATATTGGACCGTGTAGAGATAATCCCAGCTGGCTTTAAATCATTACAAATAAATTCTGCCGCATAATCATCTGTATTCAAGCCTTGAATCAAATCGGCATGAACAAGAACCTTTTTCCCACGCTTTTTAGCCGCATGGATGATTTTTCTGAGATTACTAATACGTACTTCAAGTAAAACAAAATATTCATAATGACTCTCTAAAATATGTTCAAAATTCCGTAAATCTCTCAATGCAGGCAAAACCTTCTGTTCATAGAAAGCCACAATTCTATCCCTGCCTTTCTATTGATATGGGGGCCCACAAGATCTGGGTCGGAACATCGTTGCGACGTACAGCGCGCACTTAGCTGTTCATCCTTGTTCATCCATTTGATCCTTACTTTTTACACTCCTATTCGTTTACACCTGCAGCGACACGGGTCGCATGATTCAACTCATGATCTAATGCTTCCTCAGCCTGATCCCGTTCTTCTTCTGACCAGTTCAATATGGAAGCCATTTCCTTGATGACAGCGTCTTTCCACTTATGGACGATCTCGACATCAAATAATAACTCCCCTGTTCTTCGAATAAAGAAGTCTACTGGTTGAACCGTCATTTCATGATGGATCGCATATAAAAGTTGCGCATGCATGGTAACAGGCAATTCCCCTTTTTGTTCTGGCAAGTATTCAAAAACAGTATCCACATTCGTCCCATATAACTTCGCCAATTTACGGCCTTGTTCCTGTGTCAATCCATAACTTTCTGCTTTTTTACTTTTTTCTTGTATAAAAGTTTCTAAATGGGATGATCCACCCATATTTCCACCTGAAATAGGGAGATGTTTTGTTTGACATGCTGCAAAGTCCTGAGAACCACTTTCATTTAATTTACTTACAACCAAATTGACGACCGTTTCTGCCATTTTACGATATCCCGTTAATTTTCCGCCTGCTATGGTAATCAATCCACTATTGGATTCCCAGATTTCATCTTTCCGAGAGATTTCCGATGGGGCTTTACCTTCTTCGTGGATTAAAGGTCTCACCCCGGCCCAACTAGATTCAATGTCAGAATTGGTTACCTTCAGATCAGGAAACATATATAAAATAGCTTTTAGCAAGTAATCGCGGTCTTCCTGGGTCGCATACATATCCGCAGGATCTCCTTCATAAAAGGTGTCAGTTGTTCCTACATATGTTTTCCCATTACGTGGGATCGCGAATACCATCCGCCCATCAGGTGTATCAAAATAAACAGCCTGATGTAACGGAAAGATTGATTCATCAAAAACAATATGCACCCCTTTGGACAAACGCAAATGCTTTTCCGTTTTAGAACCGTCCATGTCACGAAGTTCATCCACCCATGGGCCTGTCGCGTTAACTATTTTGCTCGCTTTTACAGTCACTCTCTTTTCACTAAAACGGTCTTGCACTTCAATCCCGATTACTTGACCTTCCTCATTATATAGAAACTTATCTGCTTTCGCATAATTGACAACCGTTGCACCTTTTTCCACAGCCGACTTCATGACCTCAATGGTGAGGCGGGCATCATCTGTCCGATATTCGACATAATAGCCGCTGCCCTTTAATCCAGACTTTTTAATGAATGGGACCTTTTTTAATGTCTCATCAATGGAGAGCATCTTTCTTCTCTCCGACTTTTTCACACCAGCCAAAAAGTCATACACCATTAATCCAATGGAAGTGCTGAATTTCCCGAACGTTCCTCCTGTATGAAAAGGAAGTAACATCCATTCTGGTGTTGTGACATGTGGGCCATTTTCATAGACAATCGCCCGTTCTTTTCCAAGATCAGCCACTTCTTTGATTTCAAACTGCTTTAAATATCGCAATCCCCCGTGCACTAATTTGGTTGACCGACTTGAAGTACCTGACGCAAAATCATTCATTTCTACAAGCGCCACTTTCAAACCTCTCGTAGCCGCATCCAACGCAATTCCTGCACCCGTTATTCCCCCACCAATCACAAGCAAATCGTATGTCTTTTGCTCCATTTCTTCCAAAACATTCATTCTACTTAAACCAGAAAAATCCTTCATGACGTGTGTCCCTCCCTTTTAAAAAAGGAGATGCAAAAAAGAGACGCAAACAAACACTATAAATGTAGACAATAGTGTTGCTTGGTCTCTCTGCATCTCCAACCATGTATGAACTTACCATTATAGTATCATATTCCTTCTCTCGTTGCATGCTTTATGATTACGGTTCTAAAAAAACTACCCCTTCTTAAAGCTATTGTTCCCACTCTGCAAGGTCTCGATTAATTTCAAGGTTTGAGCAGCCTGGTGAACCCTCCCCTACCAAATCAAAGATTTGGTGGGGGCTTTCCTTGACTTAAATACAGCTTACGTCACGCATGTTTAGTTGCCATTGGCACTAAGCGCCTGATGTAAGTTAATGAATGAAGCCAAAGTAAGCCGAGTTCTAGCTGACAGTTCAGGAACCTTTG
>NZ_BORB01000042.1:0-31662 GCF_018332955.1 Lederbergia ruris | reverse complement strand
CCCACCTCATTCTGTTTGGGGGTGAAAGTAAACGAATGAAGGAGTCTATGATGATGAAAAATTAGAGGTTGGCAAGTGGTTTACAAAAAGGGCTGCCGTTTCATGCATTTTACACTTGCCAAATACACGCCTAGTTTGCAATTTGAAGAGAAACAAAAAGTTAATTATGAGGATAATCAAGATAAAACAATTTTAGACATACATGTTTCTCCTTTAAAAAGAAAATCAGCTTATGCATTTGTTAATAGGTTGCTTACAGGATTTGAATTGTTAGGAGGACAAGTTTATATTGGTTATGAAAAAGATTATTATACTGAATTGCAATTACCTTATGTAAGTTGGAAAATACAGCTCTTTGAGAAAAAAGTAAGGGGGAATACAAAAGAGGTGATGCAACCAGTATATAGAAAAAATTATTCTGGAATCCTACAGATTGAATTAATTAATCTAGAAAATAAAAAGAAGTTCATTTTTACTGATGAAGCGGAAAGTTTGCTTAATCAGCTTGAAGCAATTTTTTTAGATTTAAGGAAAGAATATCTGTCAATACGGGATAAAAAGCGTGAAGAAAAAAGAAAAAGTGAAGCGGAACAAGAATTAATAAGAGCCCGTCAAGAAACTGAGAAACTTGCTAAAGAACAAGAAGAATTAAAAGCAAAGATTGATGAAAAAAGAAATGTTCTCAAAGAAGAGATATTCGACCATATAGAGTATTTAGATAAGATAAAAAAAATAGAAAGTTACCTTCACACCGTACAGTCGATATCTTATGATGACGAAGAAACTAAGAAAATCCTACAAAACTACGTTGAAAAAGTTCAAAGTTTATATAATCTGAACAAATTTACTAACATCATTGAACTGTGGAATTCAAAATTTGATTAGTGATTTTGAGTAATTTTTTTAGAAAGGAATGCGGCGAGAATAAATTGGTTAATCCCGAATTTTTGACTTTTTTGACTTAGAAGGATTTCATAATAGAAACAGTAATTTAAATTGTGTCCAGTTAATGAACTGAAAATATAACTTTTCCCGGATTTGAAGATTGGTAAACTGTTTCTTTAGATAGTTGTTAAGCATTTGAGATGTATAGGTCATTATCGTAAGCCCGAAATATACAAATAAGCGTACTTTTCTGGTACGCATGACGAATAGCCATCTGCCTCTTGACTTTTCATCAAATAGACGGTTGTTTTATAATTCTGCACAGGTAGCCTGAATATTTTTGACCAGGGCAAGTACCGATCGAGAATTTCAGGATTCTGATGGTTACCCAGCGTGGGCAAATCCGTCAATAGCTTTTTGACATACTCATAGCAATCAATGCCGTTGGAGTTGGTAGTTTCAGCGAGGCTTTTTCCGGCTTACGGTCATCCAACATTTAACGGCAAACAAGCATGAATTTTAACTACCCATGGTTGTTTTTACTTTTATTAAAAGGTATTCATGTTCCCTAATAATACAAGCTATTATTATTATTTGTATCACTTTATGAAGGCTCTAAATATAGTAGTCAACGTATCCCTGAATAAAGCTGACGATGAAGTTGACGAACTTGCTCTGCTAGTTCAGGAACAGGGCCATCTACAACAGTATCCCGAATAACTTCTTGAATAGGAAGATTCCGAACACGTGATGGAGCTACTCCCATATCACTCAACCAAGGGTGCCAGCTGTGCGGATGAACTTGCATAGACAATTCGGCCTAAACCAACCCAACCATGGGCCGCAGCGCACATGGGACAATGTTCACCAGAGGTATAAACTGTCGCCTTGCTTCTTTCTTCAGGTGTCATGTGGTTGGCTGTCCATCGCGCAATGGCGAATTCAGGGTGTTGGGTATGGTCACCGCCTGCTACGTGGTTATGGTCTTCAAAAAGTACATCTCCATCAGCTAAAACGAGAACGAACCAAATGGCTCGTCACCTTTATCCAACGCTATTTTTGCTAGTTCAACACAACGTCGCAGGTGCTTCATATCTGAATCATTTATCACAATTATCCTCTCCTCTTCCCTTTTTTGTGTCCATTGTCCATGGACATACCAGTTTGTCGATTAATTGCATTAATAGTCAATCTATTTATATAACAAATGTATTTGATAATCTAAAATTGAGCCACTTTTTAATGGTTTGGATAAACCAAAAATAGTTCTATTATCCTGGTTGTATAGATCTACATAACCAGGTATGATTTAGAAAGGGAGGGAAATATTGTAGGTGGCAAAGTGGGGATTCCCTTCAAGACATCTCGTTTTCACGTCCATTGACAATTCTCTTTTTGAACGAGTGCGCTATAAACTTCGAGAACCTAGAACTTTAATGTTACATGGCGGGCATTTAATAAGAGGACAAGGGAGAGGAAAATCCCTAATAAGGTTATTCAATCTCTCTAGGATTTTAATCCTACCTTTTGGAAGGGCTCACAACTAAAGTCAGAAAAGCACAGGCAAATTTGCAATGCAACGCAGGAAAGCGTTATCCATGAGCATAAATATTGGATAACAATAAGGTTTGGAGATGTTATACAAATTATTATAAAGAAAGCCACGGATTAGGTTAGAACATTATAAAAGAGGGGGACTTTTACCAATTCGTTGATGAAGTGAATGGAAAATTCACGGTAGCGTATCTAATTAAGGTTCCATAGGCATATTTAAACTTTTCCTCAGTTATAGAGTTAGGTTCCCGCTACGTTTTCAGATAGAATACTAGGTAAGAAAAAAACCGCCTAAACTAGTTAGAGCGGTTTTGAAGATTCACTTTAATGCAGATTTCACGGACTGCAAGAACAGTCAATGTCCTCTGGTAATGATGAATATTTGCAGACTGCAAAAACAGTCTAACTCCTATTCATCTTTAATTATAATTAATAATTTATTCTTTGTCAATTCATACATAAAAAGGAGGGATATTATGCCAACTGATAAAGCAATTTCTAAACCAACAAATGTACAAATATTTTATGATGAAAGTGGAAAACAACATGAAAAGATTCATTTTATGGGAGCCATATTGATTCCTAGCCGGGTATATAAGGAAAAAAACAATCACCCGGAACTAAATAGTCTAATTAAAGAGGGTAGCTCTCCTATCCATTTCACCGACTATAACGGGTATGGTAAAAGTCCGGAAAGGTTTAAAAAACTCGTTTCTTTAGCATTGGAGCATACAGCAGGTATGCAATTCAATGTTATAAATTATAATATCAGCAAAATCGAGAATATTGCTCATCCGATTAAGCCAATATTAGATGATATTGTGCCAATGACAATATACAATAAATTGCCAGAACGTTTAATTTATGGTTTGTTAAGAAAATACGGCCAACATGCTTACTTGGATGCTATGATACATATAGAAGAAGACAGTTCATACAATAGAGAGTCAAATTCTGGTCCCGATAAAACACCAGCAATTAACTCAAAGGATTTAAGAGATACATTGTTATATCAATTAAATATACAAGCTGTTTACAGAAATGAGAGTTACAAAGTTAGTTCAGTTAATTTTCTCACAAAAAGACAGGAATATGGAATTGAATTAACTGATACTTTATTAGGAATTACCCGTTTTATTATTGAAAATAGCCTTAAAGATTCAAGTCGCATCAATGCCAAACGTAAACTGATAATCGAATTGCTTGAAACCACAAACTTGAAAAAGTTTTTACTTAAAAATACCAGATATTATGAATGGCATTATAGTGACCAATTGAGGCCGATTCCATTCTCTACATACCTTAATTTATTTATTAGCACCCATGTTTAATAAATAATGTCCTGTGTTAAGAATTTCCACCTACCAAATTGCCCTTATTAGATGATTTTAATGAAGGCAGCAAAAGACAGGAGATTTATCATTTTCCCCTGTCTTTATAATGCTGCCATTAGAATTTATAAACCCATCACTCCCCAAACAAATCAAGCTGCTCCGTTTGACCCAATCGATCGATGACGGCTGGCTCATGATCTTGAAAGTAGGCGTGATGCAACCATTTTTCTGTTGTCATCACCTTCTTGCTTGCCTCTTTTGATGCACGTAATCGGCAGCTATAAATAATCGGAAAATAATCTTGGAGAAACTTTCCTTCTGCATGCGCAGTTAAAGCAATCATTTGAAAGCCCAGCTGTTCAGCGATGAAAAAGACGGGACTTAACACATGGTCACTGGATGCTTCTCCAAATGGATTATCTAAAATAACTGACCTGTTCGTTAAGTTTGCCTTTTTCTTCTCTGCTACATATTTTAAAATCCCTAAGAAGAGCGTCATATTTTTACTCCACTTCTCTCCTCCAGACCAGACATTGCTTTGCTCCCATGAAAATGACCGTGTAGAAATTTGATTATCATTTGTTACTTTGCGACAGTGAACCTTCAGGACATCCCGGTCCATGACAACCTTCAGCAATTGCTTCGAGCTGAGCCATCTTTCTAAATCGGTACGTATTTTGGCTGTATCCTGATGACCCTCGTCGTTACGATATTTATCATCCTCTAACTGTTTAATGATCCACTCCATATGATGACGAATTCTTAATTTTCCATCCTCAGGTTCCCATTTCGGTATCGAAAAGCTATAAATTTGTTTCCAGTCATCCGCCTTTACTCGCGTTTTCTTTGGAATTTGTTCGAGTTCTTCTACTAATGTTTGTAGATGTGTATGAATTTGATTAATAAAAAGCTGTAACTCTTCATCACTTTTACGGATATGTTCATTCGCATATTTTGTAATTCGCTGAATACTTGTAAACATATTCTGTTTAAAAGTGATAACATCTTTATATGATCGTTTTTGTTCCACGCCTTGAACGGCCATCTGTTGTAACTTTCGATCTGTAATATGATTACGGCAAAAAGCGCGGAACTGATCCTTTGCAGCTGTTACATGCTCTTTTTCCTCTTCAACAACCCGCTTCTTTTCTTTTAGTTCTTCTGTCATTTCTTCTGCAAAACGTACGCAATAATATTGAAAGTCGATTGCTGCTTGTTCGCTTAGTGAGATACTCGTGATGCCAGGTGCATTAAAATGATATCCTTCAATGAACTTCTCAAGTAGCCGCTCCGCTTTTTCAAGGTGGTGAAGCTCCTTACCAACGCGCTTCATCTCTTGATTAAGGTAGTCTTTAAGCTCTAGAAGCTCAGTTTCTTCTGTTTGTAGTTGTTGTTTGACGAGCGCTAATTCTCCTGTAAACAATGTGATGCTGTCGTTCGGAAATTTTTCTCGAAAATCTTCTTTTGCTTGTGAGAGTAATGCTTCTTTGATTTCCTTGACTCGTTTTGCTGATTGATATTTTTCCATTGTATTATTCAATTCAGCTTTAGCAACCTGTAATTGTTTTTGTAATTGTTCGATATATTGGTCTCCATCTGCTGGGAAAGTTTGTGATTTATCAACAAGAGGATGGATTTGTTCAATTTCTTCCATCCGTTCCCTGGCAGTCAAGATACGTTGACGCTCCGTTCCCTGCTTCGCTTCCCATTCGCCAATTTGACGTGTAATACTTTCCTTTTGCAGCAGCAAATCCTCACGCTTTGTTAAAAGAATTGTGATGCTTTCGTCCGTGTATCTAACTGGCAAAGCCGCAACCTCTTGATAATACGGATTACCTATAATCTTTTGCCGCTCTATTTCTAAATTGCGGATACGTTCCGTTTTCTCATCAGCATCTTCTTGATAGCGATTGATTGAACGCTTCGTCTGCTTTACTTTTTGTTCTGCATCTTGCATTTGACCTTGATATTTCTCTGCATCCTGCTCATACTTTTTTATTTCATTTTGATAGATGATATATTGCTGTCCATCACGGAGTTTATTTTCTAATCCGGAACGCTCTCCTGCCGCTTCTTCAGCACGCTTGGTATATTTTTCTATCATCCTGTCCATTTCATCTAACAGCTCATCCACTTGGTTTATGCTTACTTCCAGTTTTTCAGCTTCAGTTTGCATGCTAGACAGATGTTCTTGCCATTCTGCTATCTGTTCATATGGATACTTATTTAAAAAATCACGGAACTGTTTTAACGCTTGTTCCCATTTTTTGATTTCATTTTCAGTGTTTTCTCTTGTTTTTGTAATTTCCTTTGCCTGATCTGTTAAACGTTGTTTCCATTCTGCAAATTGATCGGCTTTGAGATTTTGTCGCCAATGAACTGGTACAATCCAGTCTCCTTTATCCATAGCTGTAATGGCAATTGCTTCTTCTGTAGTCACAATCAACACAGGAAACATGATACGATCGGAGACCTGCTCTAAACGCTCAATTAAACTAGACTTTGACTTTGCAGTTGTAACGATAATGCTGGACCATAATGCCTCCTGCTTCAGCTCTTCCTGCTTTTCTTCAGGAAGCTGCGCAAGATAGTCAACCCCCGTTTCGATATAGTCCAGCTGGTTTTTCCACAATTCCATTTGCTCTGATAAAAATGGATCACTAAAGAAAGTCTCTTGGCCCCCGTAATCATCGACATATCGTAGTGCTACACGTTCTCTGTCAAGCCATTTTTTCCGCTCGATACGTTGCTTTTCCAGGTTGTTCTCCAACTGACCATGAATGGTTTGCTGCTGCAAGTGGATGCTATCTATATCCTGCCAGGTACTTCTGAGCATCGCTAACGTATAAATCAATTGCTCCTCTTCTTTATGCGCCGTATCTAACTGTTGCTTCACACGCTGCAAATGTAATGCTTTTTGTTGTTGTGTTTCTTGCAGTTGCTTTTTTTCTTGCTGCTTTTCTTGTACTTCTCGTGCTAACCTTTTTCTTTCTGCCTTCAGATGAATTAATTCATCATCTAAGGCCTGGTAACGTTCTTCCCATTTTGGCAATTGTTCCTCAACTTTTTCCTGTTCCGGATTAGACAGAAGGGATTGACGCAACTTTTCACTATCCTTTTCACGGCTTTCAATAAACGAATGAAACTTGATTATTTCATCATTCATTTTTTTCTGCTTGTCCTGATAATCGATTAATTGCTTCTCTAGTTGTTGAATCTGATCTAGTAACGGGTTCCTTTCTTGCTCTAAGCCTTGCTGTTGCTTTTCTATTTCCTCTATTTGGGATTGATATGCGCCATGTAATGCTTGTTCTACTTCATACAATTGATTTTTTAATTCTTCTATATCTGCTTGTTCTTCAAAGGATGCAATTTGTTCTTGAATATAGGTGAGTGAATCTTGTGCAGCTTGTTGTTCCTTTGCAAATTTAGCATAACGCAATGCAGCGTGCTGTCCTTCAATGTCCGCTGTTTTTGCTTTTTGCTCCTGTAAAAGGAGATTAGCTTTTTCATATTCCTTGTCTGCCTGATCCTTTTCTTTTGCTTTTTCCGCAATACTAAAAGAACCAAGCTTTACTTGATGCTGATGCTTGTCCTGCTGCCAATTCTCCTCCTTTCTGGCTAAAGCTTCTTTTTCTGCTATGTATGCTTGCTTTTGCTTTTCGGTGTGTTCCCAAATCCCTTTTGTCCGCTGCTTTGCTTCATGAAACTGCTGCTCCTTTTCATGAAGGCGTTCAAAGGCTGCTGTATATGCGACCAATTCATCTTGTATCTTTTTGTTTTCCTCAATTGTTTCTTTCAGCCTCTGGTAATTTTTAAAACTAGCATAGCGCTGTTCAAACAAAGTGGCAAAAAGCTTTTTATCATGACCAACGATAGCATCCTCCACTGTTGGAATCAAAAGGCGATCAAACAGCTGGTTCGTCGTTTTGCACGCTTCAAAAAAAGCTTCTACGCCGCCTTCTGAACTGTTAATTTTCACAATGCTTTCCCATTCCGTACCAATGATTTGGTAATTATCCTCTATATACTGGCGGTAGCTTTTAATTGTTGTAAATGTATTGGCAGACAAGGATTTATCTTTCATCATGCTATAGTAATCCTGCATTTCACCACGATCAGCAGGACGCTTCCCACCTTGCACCTGACGCACGAAAGGTATCTCCTCAATCGCATGGGGATCGCCATGCTGGTATTCATATACATAGCGAAGGGATTCAACACCATGCTTGTTTGTGAAAAGTGTGACTGCTGTAACGACATAACGTCTTGGCTTCTCATTAATAATCCATTCAACCGCAATATGGGCAGGTGTGCTTTCTAGTGCCAGGGTTTTCCCTATTTTACGACCAGCAAGTTCAGTATGGGGGATCATTGCCTGAATGGCTGTTTGAATAAGTACCGTTTTCCCACCGCCGTTTTCTAATAAGATCGCTCCATTGTAGCCATCAAATAAAAATAATTCATCATTATATCGTTTATTCCCTTCTTCATAAATGACATTGGCTAACCGAATTTTACTAATCGCCGGCATCTGATTTCTCTCCCTCCATGTCATAAATAAATGTCAGAATTCCTTTGTTATATTCTACTTCCATGAAAAAGCGCTGAATAATAGTCTTTGCTTTTTCTGTTAATGCTATTTCTTCATTGCCAAGGTCCTCAACTAAATCCTGGTCCAGCAAAAAACGCTTTACTGTATCTAAAAAGCTGTAGCGGCTAATCGTATTTCCTGTCTGCCGTTTCACGTTTTCCTTTATATCATTCATATCGCTCCACTTCTCGACAATTTGCCTCCAATTATAGGAAAACTCACTCTCCATCTGCTTTAAATCTTTTTCATCCAATGCTTGCAACTGGTCAATCCGTTCTTGAATTTGGTAAATCCATTCATCTATACGCAGAAAGTCACGTGTTGGCCGTCTGGTTTGATAGGAATTATAGAAAGCACCAAATAGAATGATGGTAACAAAATAAAGCAAGTAAATATCTGCATTCGTTGCGCCAGAACGTAGGTAATGTCGCTTAATCCAATCATTGCTTACATGGAAGCTTGATAATTTCGTTTCAGGAATTAAATATAAATGCTCACTCGTATTGACAATGACAGCATCTACTTCTTTTGCATATAAATCTAACAGACTACGAATATCATCATCTGCCCGATATAACTGCACTGCCTCTTGATCAGTGACAGACGTGCGTGCTAATGTTGTATATATACGAAATGCCCTGATAACCTTATCTTCACTGTAATGCACTAGGATTCCTCCAATCGAATTATCATCTCTTGAATGGAATAACGTTTATATCGATTTAGCACTTCTTTTCCTTCTGTGATGACTAATGTATCATCTCCAAGCAAATACAATGCCTCTGTTAACAACGATTGGCCATCCTCATCATGCTCCATATCCCCTCGTGCTACAGGTGAACGCTGATGCAGAATTAACCAGAACTCATAAAAAAATCGCGTTGTATAAAGCCCCGATTGATTTGTCTCTGTTAGATAGTCAAAGAATTGGGAAAGTGTTACTTCCTGCTTGTCGCTTATAAATGCTAAAACCTCTTCCATTATTTTCCTGTAGTGTTTTCTCAGCTCTTTTTCCCGGACATCCTCGTCAGTACTGTTCTCTGCTTCAATCATTGTCACTTGCTTATCCGCTTGTTCGTCTTCTCTAATATTCTGATCCGCAAAAAGCGAAAGCGGCGACCAGACCCTTTCTTCTTCAACTGTCAAGAATGGGTGCAGCACACCTTTCATAGTCTCTAGCGGAAGGGGGACCGAGATAATACGTGATGTAATTTCATAATCAAAATTAAATGCTTCAATTCCAGTATAATACAGTGATTCTTGTGCGGTAATTAATGTGGTATTTTTTAATGATAAAGTTTGTTCCAGCAGTCGAGAATGGTCATAATGCACTTCCTCTAATTCTCTTGTTATGGTAAGAATTAAATCATATGTTTTTTGCTCTTTACGATGGATATCCTTTGCATAGAGTCTTTCTTTCGTTTCCTTTACAAATTGCCTAAGCTCTTTAAATTCATCATCTTCATGCTGCAGGCGGCTGTAGCTATCTTCCAGTAATGCCTTATATCTGTCAAAGGTTTCCTCCGATACGATGCTGCGCTGAATCTCCTGTTTTAAAGCAAGCATCCGTTCTTCAATGTTTTCAACGGATACACGCATTTCGTTAATTTGTCTTAGTGCACCGTTGAATTCGCCACGTTCCAGTTGTTTTCGAAGCATTAATTGATTAATCGATAGCTGAAATTCACTGTAAAATTCTTTTGTTGCAAAAACAAGTTCAAGCCCATCATCATCCAATGTATAATATTGTTCATTTTTCTCCTGATTAAAGCCATTGGTTTTTAAAATGGAATACTCAATTTCCTCTTGCCTGTTTGTTTCCCAGTTATAGAAAGGATAGGTTCTTTTGATTCCTGTACTGGGACGAAAGTTATCGATAAGTGTTCGAGCGAGGTGTTGATAATCATTTGCCCCCAGGTTGTACTGATCAATAGTCACCTCTTGAATAAAGGCAGCTAATTGCTTTGACCCTGTTTTATATTGACGCATCAGCTTCTGTTCAAAGAAAAATAACAGCGTCAAGAGTCCCAGACCTTTCATATCGATAAACTTTCCGTTCTCATCTTTTTCCCTTTTTCGTTCTAGATCCGCCAGAGGGTCAAATAATGCAAGTCGGCGTATTCTTTCATGATAGCCTGCTGTAATTGTCGCTAGATCATGTCGTACCAATTTGTCTCCTCCCATATTTGCTTTAGTTCCCTTGTTTTCAAAATCTCTTGAGGGTAATAATAGCCATCTTCAAGTAATTGCTTGATTCGAAGTTGTTCTTCCTCGCTAAACGATTGAAAGAATGCCTCCTCTGCCTCTATACGCTGCTTTTGATATTCCTTTCCCTTTGCCGGCTGCTTCTTCATACATGCATGGTAAAAAGGCAGAGCCAATCGAACGTTAATCTTTTTCGATAGACTATGCCAAATTGCAATTCCTTCGCGATCTAAATCACCAAAATAAAAAAAGTGATGAGTCGCAGCTACTGGGTATTGCTGGTCAAATTGTTCAATACTTTGAATAATTGCTTTCCCGCTGCCATAAATAAGTGTAGCAAAAGTGCTTTGCTTGATTGCCGGCAATATCCCCTGGAAGGTTGTTTTATTTTCAACAATAAAGTGGAGTTGGTTTTGCTCCTGAATGCTAGCAGGGTTGATTGCAAATTGCAAAGGCTCTGAAACTGGCATTATCTGTATTTTTTCATATAAATGGATACGTTCAAGCAGTTCTTTTCCCTCTTTCTCCGTAATCCATTTCTCATCCCCAGCAATTTCATAGCTTCTCTCTGGCGCTGGAATGGCTTCAGCAGGAAAACCATTTGTACGTAGGTATTCATCTATTCGCATTAAATATGGTAAATCTTCATACCATTGCTTGGGATCATGTTGATAGTAATAATCTAAATTAATATCAGGGTGGAATTGGATACGGTATTGCTGGATGAGGTGATGATGCTCTTTTTTCAGTTTCGCTTTATGTATACGGTAATGTAAGGCTATAGAAGGTTTTCTTAATGAGCGTCCTCTACTCTTTATCATGGCCAATATTCCTTCATTCTCTAAAGCAAGCACACTCTCAGCAAACACTTCATAGCTGTCAACGAAAGGAGAGCATAATTCTTGTAATGCATTTATATCAATTGTTTTCTTGGGGTATAAAGCAAGCGCTTCCCTTATCTCTTTCATTTTTTTGTTCCATCCTATTCGATAAATCATTTCTCCTCTAATCATATCATAATGTAGGAATAAAGTGGGGCAATCGGAGTCGTCCTTCTGTCCCGATACTGCCTTTGGTAGTTTGCCTTTTCAGATTATTGTTCCCAATATACCTATCAACCGCATTCGTATGGATTAAATAACAGGAAGTCGGATCTCTTCCTCAATTAACCAACTCACTTTACATCATGCTCAATTGCTACATCTCAAACCCCTGAATATATAACGGATATTTTTAATAATTTTCCAGGCCATCATACCCTTCCGTTTCAGCGCCCACATTAAGAAAAGCGCAAGGCGCCCGCTTAGGGGATGAACGGCTAAGCAAGGATAAACGGCTAAGTTCGCGCCGTCCTGACGCAACGCCGTTCAGACCAACATCCTGTTGGCCCGCAACAAGCAAATATTCTGAGACAAGAAAAGTCCGGTTTTGACTTTTATTGGCTCAGATTATTTGACCTCGAGCCGATGGCGCCTGGAGCTAGATCGAGCATTAGCCAAAATTTATGCTTTCCTATCCTGTAAACAAGCCTGCTACCAAACCATGGTAACAGGCCGTCTTTCTCTTATAGTTTTACTCGTTCACTATACATATCAATCAATCGCTGATTATGTCCATCAGCACCTTCAATATTCCCGCTTAGGAAAATTGGTGGGTCAAAATTATTTTCTGCCATATACTTGATGGATTCTGCAAAAATGGCATTTAAAATTGCTGAGCCAATAACAGTGGAACTAGGTGAAAAGTTCACCTTTACTTTGTCGTGTGACAATAGTGCATCTCCAACCGGGGCATGATTATTGATTACTAGATCCACTGCATCGTACAAATATTCCCCGGATGTATGACGTGATGGTTGGCTAGACGAATATTCCTTTGAAGTAATTCCAATAACGAAGGCACCCTTTGCCTTGCCAATATGCGCCACATCGACAGGAACCGGATTTCTTCCCGAGGTCGAGATTACGATTAGTACATCTTTCTCACGGATATCCTGTTGTTCCATAAATACCTTCGCATAATCGTTTTTTCTTTCCAATTCAGAAGAACGCAAAGCACCTTCATGGAGCATGAGCGGCTCATGCAAAATTGGATGGATGGGAACGAGGCCACCCGCACGATAATAGACTTCTTCAGTCAATATATGTGAATGCCCGCAACCGAATAAATGAACCACTCCACCATTTTGAATGACATCGGCTACTTTTTTGGCTGCGTTATTCATTGCCTCATATTCATCTTTTTCTACAGTAGCTAATAATTCATTGATTTTGTTAAAATATTGATTGATCATAATGCTCCCTTCACCTCACTGATGATTTCGCGTACCTTGGATGGAATTGTCGCTTCCGTTTCTTTATCAATCGTCGATCCAAAGATGTGTGGCATGAACAACTCGATGTCAATGTCTTTTACACCGGCAATAATATCCTTGATATTGCTTGCATCGATTCCTCCTGCAGGTTCTATTCCACGGATTCCTCTTTTAGCTGCTATTTTAGTCAAATAGATTAGTTCCTCTAAGTGCTGTGTACCCTTGATCGGCATCATTTTGATACTTTCTATTCCAAGTGCTACAGCTATTTCAATGAAATCCTCAACTCGGATAAATTTACCGGAATTAGCCATCTTTATTGTCCCAACCTCGCCCGTTGGTTGAACAAGCGCATTGACTAACTGTTTTGGAATATTTTTTCCCTCCAAGTATCCTTTGGCATATGGGGAGGTTTCAAAGGGCTGGTTGATATGACCCGGAATAGAAGCAACAGCGATATCCAATACTTTTTTCCAATTGGTTGTGTCTCCCCCACCGCCAAGGCCGATGCTCACCAGCTCGGTTACAGATTTTAATTCGGCAACTTTTTCTGCAGCCGCTTCTATCGATTCAAATTTGTCTGATACAATTCCCGGGACCACATAACCGGAACCAGCCTCCATTATTGCAGCAGCATTGTCACGGTCATTTGCTAAAAAGTTAAACAAAAACTTATCATAAAGTCTCTTTGTCAAAACCTTCACCCCTTACTTCTATCACTTCTCTTTTATCATCTGGCACATATTCTCCAGAGCAATGTCGATTATATATTTTCCTTTTTCTTCGGTTGCAAGGCTGGCATCACCGAGGACAGCTGTTTTTGTGAATTCTTCCCAGGGCGTGGGCGTTGAGTCTGCATGCATCGGTATGTCCGGAATATCCGTAAGTGCCTTGTCCATGTCCACATGTTCCGGCGCCAAATAAAGCATGTAAGATGTTTCGATTTCACAGGCATGGAAGTATGTGTTGTGTGCTGAACCTTTTTCCCGGACTTCAGACGCAGCCTTGTTCATGCCAGGATAGAAGAAATAAAACACGCGCATCTTGGGGCAAGATTCATACAATACACGTGCGGCTTCTTTCAATGCTGTTTGGTTCCCTAAATGCCCATTGACCATCGCAAATGTCCTGAACCCTTGTTTATAAAGGCTCTCACCAATATCAACAAGAAAACCGATAAGAGAGTTGTTGCTTATATTAATACTCCCTGGGAAATTGCGTAGGCTCCATACTTGGCCATAAGGCAATGTCGGCAGTACCAAACCATTTACACGCTCCGCCAATTTTGCCGCCAACCGCTCAGCAAGCAAATTATCCGTTCCAAGTGGCAGATGGGGGCCATGTGCTTCTACCGCCCCAATTGGTAAAATGGCTACGTTGGATTGATTGATTTTTTCTTTTATATCAAAGGAATTCTCGTATTGGAAATTCATTTCGCTTACACCACCGTATTTCGTCAGAGTTTCATTCTAATGAAGTCAAGCCAACCTAATTCCTGTAACACCAGGGACCTTACTTTTTAAACGCAAAGCTGCGTGCAGGGTTTTTGACGAAAAATTTATCGATTAACATCTCGCCGTCAAAGCCATTTTTATTTGCTTCGTCTATGAACCGCGGCACCCAGTTACCGATTATATTTTTTAATCCTAATCCATGATCGTAATGTTTGTAGTAGGATTTTCTAGCTGTATCCCCACTGACCAATATTTGGTCTTCATACCCTTTTTCTACCAAATTGAATATACACTTGATGCGGGTACTTTCAGGGGCATATTTGATTTTTGAAATGCCATCGAAGGAAAGCAGTGCGCCTGTTTGTGCCATTTTTTCATGGTAATATGGATCTGGATTACGGTCCATGTGGCCAAAACTGATATATTCTAAATTAACACCTTCACTTTTTAGTAACTCGGCCTGTTCGAGCCCCATCGTCCCCGCTTCTGTATGGGAATGCAACGGAGCCTTGGTCTCATGATGTGCTCGCGCTACTGCACGCAATGTCTTTTCTTCCAAAGGGGTTATCCTGTTGTAACCTGTCCCAAACTTCACTTGGCCACCACGAATATTCGTACCTTCTAGTCCCTCTTCAATTTCGCGGATGACAAAATCAGCAAGCTCATTGATAGATTTGGCATCAATCCATTCATAATACGTGTTATAATCACCGACTACCTTTTTCACATGCTCAGGTATTTGGGCATCCCATAGAAAGCTCTTATTGAATCCTGCTGTGCCCACGATGGTTATCCCTGTTTCCTCGGCAATTTCTTTTACCGCTTGTACATCACGGCCATAATCGACTGCAGTTGCGTCGACAATTGCTTGCCCCCCCAAATTTTTGAAGTCCAGTACATCTTGCTTGGACTTTTCTTTATCATCCAATAGCAGATCATCTGCTTCATGTTCTACCCAATATGGCGGGCGGCAGACAATATGTTCATGTGAATAGGTAAAGCCTAATTTCTTTGGATCTATATCACCATGCATTGTTCTAATAAAACTCATATTCATCACTCCCGAATCGAATTTTTTATTAATAGAAATGGGAAAAAGGGAGAATGGACATCTCCCTATTCACTTTTATATTAGAAAAGCAGTTGTGCCAACCAACGGACGATCGGGCCTAAAACAAACATGTCTGAATCCGCTGCCCACATTGCCGTATCCGGAATGGTATCTGACAATAGCATTTTCACCATGATGAATTGCCCCCAAGCTACGACAGTAGAAGTAATGAAACCAGCTATGATGGCACCTCTGGCACCCCCAGTGGCATTACCAAACACACCTGCAGTCGCGGAGTGGAAGAACAATACAATCATTGTCGGAACAAATACGTAACCAACTGTATTTCCCAAAATAACCAACCAAATCAAGGCTCCGATGAATGATCCTAAAAAGCCTAGGATGACCGCGTTCGGTGCGAATGGGAATACAACCGGACTGTCTAACGCGGGTTTCGCACCAGGGACGATTTTAGTCGCTATACCTTTAAACGCTGGCACCATCTCGCCGATAAACATACGTACACCCAGTAATACAACTGCAATCCCTGCGGCAAAGGTGAACGACTGGATGATGGCGTACACGATAAAGTTCTGTTCTCCAGCAGCTTCGACTAACGCTTGCGATCCTGGTGTATCTTTAAAGGAAATGATGATCGCACCGATTAAAAACAGTAATCCCATTGTCAATGCCGTAATGACATTGGAATCTCTTAAAAATTCCAGACCTTTGGGCAGCTTGATTTTTTCAGAGTCATTTTCTTTATTACCAAGATACTTACCTGCAAGGGCACTTAGCAATGAAACAGAAGCGGATGTATGCCCTAATGCAATATTGTCATTGCCCATGATTTTACGCATGAAAGGCTGTGTCAATGCCGGTTGAATAGTCCAATATAATCCCATGAACACAGCCAGAAAGATGACAAGTTTCCCAAATGAAACATCGCCGGCGGTTTGGATCACAATACCCGCAAAAATGGTCGTCGTCCAGAACATCATATGACCAGTTAAATAAATGAATTTAAGTCTAGTAAACCTGGCTAGTAAAACGTTAATGATAAATCCTAACGTCATTGCTAATGTGACAGCACTGCCATACTTCGCGTTAAACCCTTCTTGCCCCATGAAATTCCCGAGAGGCTCTTCCGAAAGGTTGAATACTTCCTTCCATAATGGCTCAAATACCGTAAGTGCATTAGTGATTACACCTGCACCCGCACTAATGATTAGAAAACCAATGACAGCTTTAAAAGTTCCGCTGATTATTTGACTCGTACTTTTCTTTTGAAGCAGCAATCCTAAAAGGACGATGAATCCTAGCAAGATTGCTGCTTGTCCGAAAATATTCGTGGCAATCCAAAAAATGACATCCATTTCATATTACCCCCAATACCTATTTAATCTGTGACATTTTCATCTATTGCCTTTTTTATCTCATCCATATCAAAATAGTTATTTACAATGAAGACCTTTGCACTATGGCCAACGAGACCTTCTGCAAGTTCGTTGCTGGTGATGATGTAATCCGCTTGCATACTTGAAGCTGTCGAGACATCTGTATGTTCGACATCTGCGCTAATCCCCTTATCTGCTAATGCCTGTTCCACATTCATTTTCAAAATCAAACTTGTTCCTTGTCCTAATCCGCATACAGTCAATACCTTAATCATGTTCATCGCTCCATTTCCAAAATGTTTTTTATATCTTCATAACTTGTAGCTGACCTCAATTTATCTACATTAACAGGGTCATTTAATAGAGTTGTCAACTTTTGCAGTAAGATGAGGTGCTCATCACTTGATGATGCACCAAGACCGAATACAAGGTGTACCGGGTCATTTGCGGAATGCCCAAATACGACAGGCTTCTTTAGCTGCACAAGAGACACGGATGCTTCCTTCACCCCATCTTCGGGCCGCGCATGTGGTATCGCTATGCTGGGTGCCAACACGAAATAAGGGCCATTTTCCTTATATGAATTCCTCATCGCTTCAGTATATGATTTCTCTACAAGTCCCTCATCCACTAAGAGATTTCCGGCTGCTTCAATAGCACCTTCTGCATCGGCCACTTCCAGACCAATCTTTACGATGCTTTCTTCTAAAAACTTCATCAACTTCACTCACCTTATCATGCTGTTAATTTCGCACTGCACCGTATGTTTTAATAGGTTCGGCAATTTCATTTACATCTGTCGCAATCATTACTTGTTCTTTGTTTTTTTTGTCCGAAAATAGTTTCGTAAGCTGGGATAAAGCTTTTAAATGCTGTTCATTATCTTTTGAGGCTAAAACAACAATGACTTTTGCAGGTTTTCCCAATATATCGACTGGCTCTTCCAAATGCAGCATGCTCATTCCAGTTTTCACCACGCCATTATCCGGGTTGGCATGCGGAAGGGCAAAGTATTCCGATATGATGATATATGGGCCATTTGCTTCCACATTTTCAATCATCTTGAATATATATTCTTCTTGGATATATCCTTGTTTAAGTAATGGCTCTGCGGCAATGCTTATAGCCTTTTTCCAACTAGATACCTGTTTTCTTAATAAAATCCTATCCGGTGGTAGAAGTTCAGCGAGGTTTGGCTTTGGCGTTTCACTTTCCATATTGATCGGAGGATGCAAGTATCTTCTAAGTTCTTTGGATAGCGCTTTGTCATCTTCTATCACCGCATATCTTTTCACAATATCCATGATTGTCTCCACCGAGTAAATTTGCTTTTTCGGCGAATAGCCAAACAAGCTGTTCACCTTGATCAACAACTGCTCTTTGTCTTCATTATTTAAAACAGGGTTGATGACAAAGACTGGAACCCCTTTGTCTTCGAGCGCTATCGTGGATACAATGAAATCGACATCTAAATCCATTTTTTCATATTCTCTTAATGATGCTACTCCGGTAGTTTGGATATCCGAAAACAGTCCTTCCAGTTGGCTTTCCAGCAGCCGTGATGTGCCTAATCCATTCGTACATACAATAAGCATCCTTTTTACGGTTTGTTCAAGCATCAGACCTTCTTTTCGAAGCCACCCACCAAAATGCATCGCAATAAATGCGACTTCACTTTCTGCGATCGACTGACCAATCAAATCTTCAAAATGGTGCACGACCTTTTTTGTTAAATGAAAAACCTCAGGATAATTTTGTATGACCGAATCCCGCAATGCATTTTCAATTTCAATCCCATATTTTATTCGGTAGTATGCAGGCTTTAAATGTAGCAACAAATTTTGGATCAATTGTTGTGGCTCCTGAAATTCTATCGCAGCATACAGTTGAAAGTCTGAAACCATTTTCTCCACAACTTGCAATAATTCCTGCATCTCTTCGCTTTCTAATCTTGTACGAAGGTTGTAATTGACTTTCGCGCTTAAAAGAAACCTCGTGAAATAATGGACTTCATTATCCGGGATCGTCATATTCAATGACTCGGATAAATGTTTACATAGTAAATGGACGCCTGCATATTCATCCGTTGTTTCAATGACTTCCTTTTCAATGGGGTCTACCTCCACAAACTCCTTTTGAGAGATACGTCTTAAGAAAAAGAAAAACCAAATGACAATATTGTCCAAAACCTCATCCGTAAATTCAATCATAAATCGTTGTTCATAATCATGTATTAACTGACGTAATACGCCTATCAAATGTGTATTAAAAATTGAATAAGGCTGCAATGCTTGATTCCTCTTGGGAGCATCTTGTAAATCGGATAGGGCATCATACCAGCCTTCATGTGGGGTGACCATTGATAGATAATTGATTAACAACATTCTTATCTTATTTTCATTTCCCCTGATGACGTATCCTGTTTTTCGTTCTGTATGAATGCTTAACTGGTAAGCTTTGACTTCCTCTTTCAGCTTTTTAACATCCTCTAGGATTGTGTTCCTGCTTACTTGAAAGAGTTGCCTGATATCTTCTAAAAAACAAGCTTGGTCCGCTCCCGCAGCATGAATGAATATCCAAGCCTTTCTCTCTGCAGGAGAGAATTCATAATAAGTCATTCCAGTGAAAAAATAGTTCCTTATTAGTTCTTTCCTAGTCGGCTCATCTATATACAAGCCCTGTCCTCTTACCTGTTTGATTTTGGCAAGGTGATGTTCCGCCAACCAATCATTAACTTTTTCAAGGTCACTGTAGATGGTGCGTCGCGACACATTTAGCAATGCGGCAAGCGCCTGGACAGTAATATATGACTCCGCTTTCGAAAGCTTATTTAAAATTGCCATACTACGTTGATCCATCATTATCCTCCTAATCAATTGTTCATTTGTAGTATGCCTATACCCGAATTATAATAGGACTTCATTCTTAAGATAAGACCAAATGAACCACATAGAAGTGTGCAAAATTGTACTGATAAGCAGGCAGATTTAAATTTGGATATTCCTGTCTCCAAAATTTGTGAATACCTTTGTCTGTTCACTTATAAATTCTCCATAAATAAAAACCCGGAAGTATATCCGAGTTTTATTTTCAATTTACATTATCTATTACCTCTCACTGCGTTAACGAATTCTACTGCTTTAATGTAATCTACTACGTTATATTCGGCTTCATGTGGTTTTTCAGCAAAAGCAAAGGAGACATTCCCTATTGTGGTTGGGTCCAATCTCCATGATTTACAAGAACTATGGAATTGAAGAATTCCAGTTTTATGATGGATATTATTGCAATTCAAAGCAGTAACCCCACCGCCAGCTAGAATTTCGATTTTGTCCCCGTAGCTATGCTGCAATTCCGCTAATAATTCTACCCCACGCTCTGCAGTTGTATTTAATCCGCTGGTCAATACCCGCTTTACTCCCAAATCAATAAGTAATTCCATTGACCTAAAAGGATTTTTGACCCCATCAAATGCTCTGTGAAAAATTGCATCCTTATTACCTTTATGAATCACATCTATTATTTTCTTATTCTTTTCTTTATCAATATCCCCATTCTCATCTAAACACCCAAATGCCACGCCCTCAATATCATACTCCACCATAGACTCAATATCCGCAAGTATCGTGTCAAGTTCATGGTCATTATAATTAAATCCGCCCGGACGCGGCCTAGCCATGACTACAAGGGGAACTTGACAAGATTCAACTGCTAACTTGATAGTCCCAAGAGATGGTGTTAATCCAAATAAATACATGGCATTGTTTAATTCTATTCGATCCGCTCCTGCTCTCTGTGCGATTAAAGCATCCTCTATACTGCCACAACATATTTCAGCGACTTTCTTCATTCTATTCTTCTCCCTTCCCCATTGTTTTAAAGTCTCACCCATTGTACTAGCTGTTCGGACGAACTTGCATAAACAATCCGGCCTAAACCAACCCAACCGTGGGCCGCAGCGCACATGGGGCAATGTTCACCAGAGGTGTAAACTGTCGTCTTGCTTCTTTTTTCAGGTGTCATGTGATTAGCTGCCCATCGCGCTATTGCCAATTCAGGGTGTTGGGTATGATCACGCCTGCAACGTGGTTACGATCTTAAAAAAACACATTTCCATCGGCTGAAACACGGACTGAACCAAATGGCTCGTTACCTTTCTCCAACGCTGTTTCTGCTAGTCCAACACAACGTCCGCTAGTGCTTCAAATCTGAATCATTTATCATACTTATCTTACCCCTATCCGTCTTTATGGATTAGTTTTATTAATAGTCCATCTATTCATATTACAGATATATTTAAACATTATTGATTACTGCCAATAGAATTTACCACCCTTGCCAAGTTATTTGCCATCGATTGACAACGTGTTTACCAGTCTTTAGTAGAACTCTATGTTTGATGAATAGAGTCTGAGCTGCATCGCTGCTTGCCCTTGACTGCAGTGCCAATTCTTAGTTTTTAGTGATTGGGTGATGAGGGTCCCGACCACTAAAAGCTTAGAATTGATCGGTCGTGGTACGCTAACTGTGCGGATGGAGCCAATAAGGCTGAATTTTTGCCATCCGCCGGAGAATCCACTGCCACGACCGCAAACAAGGTCAAGGGTGGCGGACTAGCGGATTACACGCAAAGTATAAGTCTCCCTTCACCAGCATTACTTGATCGTCTTACCCATCGCTCAAACATCCATTTGCTTAATGGTGAATCTTTTCAATTCCGACAAAGTATGAAACAACTGGAGTCAATTGAGAGATGATTGGCGCGCGAGGTTATTTAGGGTTCTTGCCCCGAAGGGGCAAGAACCCTAAACACCTAATCCCTCCCAATTGTAAAGGGTATTCTACAAAAAGTGGCTCACTTTTGAAGTGATCGCTCTGGCTCAATTTAATATTGACAAAGTTGTTAGTAAAACTCTTTTCTTTGATACTTCTATTATGATATATATGGGAACATAAAATATTATTATATTTTGCCAATTATTTTCCCATTAAATGTTTGTTTGAGAGTTTTCATGGATCTTTAAAGAAGATATATGGCCTTTTGCGTTAGAATTCACCCTAATTTTTTTATAACGACTTCGAAACCACACCTCATATTGACCTGTTTCAATTTCCTCAAACGATACTAATACTAAGTCTTGTTGATTTATCTTTGAATATCGACTTACGTTTTCTTTAAGTGAATCGAAATTTATTGATCCTATTTGCACCGTTCTAAAATGAGTATCATGTTGCTTTTTTACTTTTGTGAATGCTTTTTTCACACCATCCCATGTCGCAGAGGAGGCAACACCTATTAAATATCCAATCCAGAAATCACTAGCGCCTCTTTCAAAAGTTTTCCTAGTTTCTGTAATCGTCTGTACTTCGACATTTTCTTTCTTAAATGTCTTGATAATAGTCTCTAAATCCTTTGGTGAAGAATACTGTATATAAATATAACCATCAAAGCTAGGTGACTTTTCTACCTTCTCTATTTCTTGCAACTTTGGCTGGTAAGGTTCCAAAAAGTGAATCAAATAATTTATATCAGATTCATTTTCTTCATTGTCAACCAGTAGTCCAATATCTATATATGTACCAGATTTCGTAGAATGTATCTCCAGATCCAGTCCATCCCCCTTATGGGTCATTATTGTGTGAATGAGTTGTTTTTCAAATTCCTCAATACTAAGCTTAGTTTCATGAATTCCTGTGTATAGTTTTTTTCGATTTGATTCAAAAATACCTTGTTCCTTATTTACTCCCCAGTAGGAATCAGTAATAGTTATATAAAGTGGATTCATAATATACTAGATTGCCCGTCCTCTCTTTTCATGTCATTTGCTTAGTTATATCAAAAATAGTGGTTGACAACTTCTTCTTTGTGATAGTGTCCACTTATTTCCAACTTAGGTATAGGGTACCACATGTGTGAATTATAAACTAAAAACCTCATTTACTTATGATAAGGCTCCCCCTCATAATCCTAAATACCCCGATACACCTGCTCCAACAACACCAATCTCATCTACTGATGTGGAAAGTTCATTTTTGAAAAGGACAAAGCGTAATCACTGCGCTGCTGAACTTCCCTGCTCAAACCAAGAGATCCCCCAATGATAAAGGCGATTTTGCTTCTGCCATAGGTGGCAAGTTCGTCCATTTTTGGGCGAGTTGTTCGGAGGTGAGCATGGCGCCGTTGATTTCTAAGGTGATGACGTAGGTGTTTAGGGATATGTGGGCGAGAACCCGCTCTCCTTCTTTACCTTTAACGATTTCCATGTCTTATTCCTGCTTCTATTTAAACGAAGTGAAAAGTTTTCAATCTATGAAAATACGATTGTTTTGACTTTAAAAGGGCAAGAACTTTCAATTCCAAAAGAACAGATTAGCCATATCGAATATCAGGAAGTAAAAGTTAGAAGAAGCCCGGTCGTGAATTATTATCCGATACTTGTATTAAACAATGAAAATAAAGTGTTAATTAATAAGGCATTTAATTCAGTTATTAATCAAGATTTCAAGAAAATTACTGAGTCATACCATTGAATAGCACGATTTTAAAAAGGGGAAATCATCTATTTTAGTGACAGCTGAGATCCAAGGGATTGGAGGGTAAGAGATGAAATGCGCGATAAAGCGAGAGAGGAAAGAGAGCAACTGAAGGAAAAGTAAAGTTTGCTTTTTTGGAGTGGCACGTTTCCACTCCTTCATTGTGTGTGCCAGGTACTGAACTATTCAGAATAGCTCCACAACCTGGCACTCTTGTCTTTATAAGGCTTACCATAATTCGCCCGATGAAGTTAATAGAAAGGCGAACGGAGGGCCAACTATATTTACATATAAACCAATAACTTCTTCATATCAATTATAAGGCTTGAAGCTTTTATAAAGTCAAATCCCAGAATTCCGTCAATATCCATTCCATAATCCATATTCCCTATTTCAACTTCAAAATTTTCTTGGCAAATGTCTCCGAAATGAATATTATCAAAAATCTTTACATATACGTACTCGACGCCACCGACTCCTCGAATAGTGTCTACAATATCGTTTTTTTCGGGTTCAACGCCAATTTCTCCTACTACATCTGCATTAAAAATAGTCCCCGCAGATCCAGTGTCTAATAAGACTTTATCAAGTTCTCTCTTTTTCCCACGAAACTCTACCTTAAGACGAACAAATGGAAGGCCATACTGAATATCAATTTTCATCTTAAACCTCTAATCCCTACATATCTCTCGCGTGCAACTAAGTTAGGGCGCGATGTATGAAAAAAGCAATATTCTCGATAAGGTTTCTCTTGTCGTAATTCATCATAACGGCGCATAGCTTCACGAGAATTTTCAAATCGATCAATCACTACTATTTCTTCAATATATCTTTTCCCTTCTTTTGAGTGCGCCTTAATTACTTCTAATACAACCCATTCATTTGGAAATCGCCTTTGTACGTCTTGCCAACGCATCTCATCCCCTCCGTTCAGGTATGCTTGTCTACATTATACCACAGGAATCAAAAGCACTTTCCTACAAAAAATGCACAGACTCCTTTCGCATCGTGGCTGGTCCATCTGTTGTTGTATGAGGTGGCATTCCTAGATACACATTCATCATGGGGGATCGTAACCTTATAATTTTTTCGGCAAAGTGTTTAATTGATTTGCAAAGCCAATACATTATTTTTTCATTTGCTTACCTATTATAGTCATCAATAATCGAAATCGTTTTATTTGCCACTTCACTTCCAAGTGAGGCATACAATTTCTTATCGCCAATCACATAAAATTCTTCCTTAGCTCGTGTAGCTGCAACATTCATCATATTTGGATCAGAAACAGCCCATCTTGCTGCCCCACGGCTATTAGAGTCCGCTCCGAGAACAAAATAGACAATTTTTGCTTCTTTCCCTTGAAAAGTATGGACAGTTCCAATATTTGTTATCTTCCCATTTTCTCGTTTTGTGAAGTTCATTTTATCTAAAACTTGTGCAAGTTTATAAGCGACATTTCTAAATGGAGATATAACATAGATTTCTTCCGCTAAATCTGGATCTTCCCGCAAACGCCTTTCAATCAGACTTTTTAGTAAGTCAGCTTGTTCTTTAACAAATTTGTCATTTGCTTTTCCTGTTGAATCATACCATTGTGATTTTCCTTGGGACTCATCTTCTGACTTACCTTGTACCATCAGCCCATCATACGAGATTTCATTTGAAATCGTAAACATCGGATAGTTCGAACGTCTGTGTACCCAAAGTGGTATACCGATCCATTCATCCTCGTTTTTTTGGAAACCATACTGACTTGTGGCATCGACAATCGTTTGCGTAGATGCATCAGCAGAGACAAATTTTTCATCAACCTTGTAATATCTTCCAATCAAAGTCAGAACATTTGAATCTAACGTTAGCACTGGTTTTATTTGTGATGGGTCCCCAACGACCATAACCTTTTTACTTCTAAAAATCGCGCCAACGCTAGCTTGTGGTAATGCTTGACCAGCCTCATCTATAAATAGATTACCGATTGAATTTTCATTAAGATTTTTAAACATTCTACCAAAACTAGCGAAAGTAGTGCTGACAACTGGGATAGTGAAATTCAACCATTGCCATGATTCTGAAATTAACTGCTGTCCATTCTCTTTTCCAATGTACTCAGACTGTTTATTCCAAATAATCCTTGCCGCTTTCAAATTCTTTCTATTTTCATACAGAAATTGCTTTCTAACTTTTAAAGCTGAAATAAATAACTCTGATTGCAAAATACGGAACTGCTTGGTAAACCATGGATTAGACTTTTGAAGTTCATCATATGAGAGTGAAAAATCGAGTTCTTTTATGCCACTTTGGAGTTTGAGTTCTTCCAATAACGCAATTTCTTGTTCCAATTTTTTTAAATCATTTTGTTGAGTCGTCATCCATTGCTCGAAGTCAGCTTTTATGTTCTGGATTTGTTTTTGGGCATACTCACTTTTTGTAGCATTTTCCTTTAACCCATTTTCGAGTTGCCTGCGGTCATTCAATAATTTAGTCTTTTGTTGAGAAAGATCATTTAAATGATCGTTCGCATCATTGAGATTTTTAAAATACTGCTCAACCTTTGGTTTATTAAATATTTTCTGGAACCATAAAAAACTTGGCTTTTGTGCGATAACTACATCATAATTTCTTTCAGCTTGCGCTTGTACATTCGTTACATTTTCCATTTCAATGGAAAAATTCGATAAATCTGTTTGCAGATCTACACTTTCTTTTTTCAGTCTCTCAAGTTCACGCTTCACTTCCTTTTCCTGTGAAAGCATATGTGTACGTTTCTTCTTTTCTTCTTGTTCAAATGCAATCAATTGCTCCTGATGCTTGCTTTTTAATTTTTTAAGATCATACATTTTTTCGCTATATTCTTGAACTTTTTCTCTTTCCATTTTTAATTCTTCATAGAGACGTAAGAATTCTTGATATACACCTGTATTCGCTTGATAATTTTCTTCTAAATCTTTTTCAATTACTTCAATGTTTAACAGTAACTTGTTAACGTTTGTTGATGCTCCACCTTCCAACGAGAATGTACCCCAATTTTCCTCATTTAAAAGCTCACTTTTAATCTCACGGCTCTTTCCAAAACCTTCACCGGTTAATTTAGAATTAGAAATATCTTTAAAATAATTCGCTTCCTCTAATTGCCTTTGAAAATCAGCAGCAATCTCCTCTTTCTTTGGTAACTCCTTAACAATGTTTTGGACTGCCCCATTGTTTGAACTTGCTACAATAATATTCTTATCTGAAATGGGATGTGGTAAAACACCTAGTTTAGCACTTCGCCAATAAACTAGACCCCCTTGAATTTTTTTATCAGCAAGCTGTGAAATTTCCGCTGCCTGTTGTACAACTAAATCAGCAAAAATATCTTTTAACAATGTGGTTTTCCCAGTTCCTGGCGGCCCATTGACACTACGAATATCATTTTTATCATTTAAAGCTAGATTTACCGCAACCTGTTGCATGAATGAAAGCGCAAAATCAGGATTACTTGGGAATCGCCCCAACGGATAAAATTTAGGTTGCAAAATCATTGTCTCGAAAATATGTGAGTTAAAATGAATGGATTCTTTTTTGCCATCTAGATTTTGCCTATCTCCAGAAAAGCCATTAAAATATCGATCCAAATTTTTATTAGTGATTGTCTTTGCTTTGTCCAGATCTTCAATAAAGAACGAGTGTAAATTTACATCTCCATTATCCAAGTTTTTAACAAATGCATAGCGAAAATTTTCTGTGGAAGCATTATACTTTTGTAAAAGTTCAGAAATTGTAGTATTAAAATCTTCATCAAATTTCCTGTTCAAATCTTCTCTAAATGAGTTTTCAACTTTTAAAAAATCTTTCGGTAAATCCCCATATTGGCGGATATAACCGCTCATCGTATAAAACAATTTGTCCGCTATAAAATTTAACTGGTTATCAAAATATAAAGAGAAGGTGAATTTGTCAGAGTTACTAACTTCTTCGTAGGTTTTAGCAATCTTGTATTTCTCCCTCAATATATCAACTACCTCTTGAAAATTGAAAATATCAAAATATAATACTAGACCCGACTTCTTAAAGAACGTATCTGATACGTCTTGTTGTTCTTTTTGTTTAGTTAAAAAGTCTGAAAAAAACTGATTCCAATCCTCCTCCACTGTATGTAAAGGCCTTAGCGATTTGTCTTTTTTATTAATAGAACCTTCGGATAGTTGCTCTATCGTAATCCAAGCATTTAAGATATCTATCCTTTCATTCATATTCTCCCTCCATTATCAGTAGAAAATTTGATTTATAAAAAGAGCGTTAGGAGCATGTAAAGTTGTGATCAACGGAATTCTTTAATCGCAACCCTAAAAACTAATACCTAAAAGTCTTCAAAACCATATTATAATCCCCATGTGTCGTCATATTAGAAGGTCTTTTCGTATAAGCATGTTCTTCCGGTAGTTCAAACGTCTTACCAATCAAGTAAAAATCGAGACTCTCCCCTTCCTTTATCGTAAAGGTCATCGTAAAGCCTTTACTTAAGCCAAAAAGTTCAATAAAATAGGGATTTTCCTTTGAGTAATGCTTTTCATCTAATTGTAACTCTTCACCATTAATGGATAATTCATTCATTGAAATATCGCTATTTGTACCAAGTTCGATGGCAATTGCATTTGGTGCTGCGATCTCTAATATAATCGTTCTCCATCCATCTTTCGTCACATCCGAAATGAATTCAGATTGGGGAAGATTGGTATCATAGTATGGTGCCTCTGCTGTATACATTTCCCCGTATGTGAAGGATGGAAGCGGGTGATCATCGAACTCTGATTCATCTGCTACAAACTGTTTCGTAAAGGAATCTGGCTTTGTCTGTATTCCCCAAATGGCCTTCTCCAAGTCCCCATCAGCCATGTAATAGACTTGATTTCCAATCGGATGTTCACTGGTTGCCTCCACCGCTATTGTTTTATAGGTTACGATACTGATCCCAAGTAAGAGCAGTGCGATCGCGTATTTCCAGCTTCCTTCTAACCTTGCAAAAACAGGTACAAATAACATCAGACTTAAAGCAGCAACGGTCATAACGATATGGATGACGGTTATGGTTAACGCAATATATACGCTAAAAACTAAAAATGTAAATAGTACGATACCTGGAACAAGAAAAGCACTATACAAGAGAAGATTATTTTCAGTAGAAAACTTCCTGTCTTTCCAAAATACTAGATTCGTTCCAATCAAACTAAAAATGAGTGGCCAAACAAATAAATAACTTGCTCCAGTTAAGAGAACGCTAGAAACACAAGCTAATATGAACCATCCAATCAAAGCCCCCATCACAACTTGATATGCCCCTATTTTCTTTTGTACGACGTAGGTGAAAAGGATCAACACTCCCGTAGTAATAAGTAAAAAACCAATTAAATAGATACTGGCAATATGCTGGTCAAATTCCAATAGCCAGCTCACATCTTCGGCAAAAAAGGTGACAAGCTTTAAAGCGGATAAAGAAATACCATAGGCAACGGCAAGCGATACTAAAAATAAAAGAAATCCAATTAGTGCACCGAACATAGATACAAGCTTTCTTCTGATTCCATGAATGACCGTTGCCATAAGCCCAATGAATGTAACGATTAATAAAGGAATCACAAGGCTATCAGAATAAGAAACGAATGTATGAGCAACGGGATTAAAATAAACAGCATTTTTCTCTGGTTGATTATCAATCTTGCTTAAGTCGATATTGCCAAAGTGAGTCGCAAGTTCATATGCGTATGTAGTATGGTGCATAAGTGTGTTTTTATCAACAAAATCTAAACGATCAATAGTAGTATGATAAGAATTAAAACTCTGCGCACTAGCGAAATTCAACCCTTGCATACCTACACCAACAAATTCCGTTAGATCTGTTCCGTTTGGCATGACATCGTATACTTCTTTTAGGAATGAATTGGAAGCCGGGCTACTTGTTGCTTTTTGGAACTCCTTAATAAGCGCGCCATTTCCACCACTCGTTTCAAACATAAACGTGGCCCCTTTAATTCCCCTTGCCTCGAAATTTAACACGACATCAACATCTTTTGCCCATGGATGCTCATTTACAAACGCATGTGCACCAAGAAGCCCCAATTCCTCCCCATCTGTTATTAAAATAATAACATCATTTTTAAGGGACATGTCCTTAAGTATTCGAGCCGTTTCCATCAATGCAGCAACACCATAGCCATCATCACTCGCACCCGGACTTACGAAAGTACTATCGTAGTGAGCAGCAAGCATGACGGTACCAGAGGAATCGGAACCTTCCATCTTCGTTACGATATTTTGAACACGGGTTGCCCTTTCCATTTCCGGTTTATGAACAATCGTGTCTTGTACTTCCACATCTAAACCCATTTTCTCTATTGTTTGGATTAAATAATTTTTTACCTTCTCATGTTCTTCTGATCCAACCGGATGAGGTTTCTGTGCAATATTTTCTAGAAATCCCCAAGTACTTTCAAAAGAAACCTCCGACGGCTTTGCCTTATCTCGATCTGGTGCTTGTAAAGGCGTCAATCCAATGACAATCCCAAATAAAACTATTAATATTGCCAGTAACCCATAAAAAGGTAATAGTATCCCTGACTTATTTTTACTCATGCCCATCCCCTTGCCCCCTGTTTTGTCTATCTTTATAGTATATCAATCAATTCCGATTATTAGAACAAGGTTCATTGTTCCAGAAACACGTGGAAGAAACTTTTGCTTCATAATAATGAAAATGAGCACTGTAGCCATCATTCACTATAGATTCTTTAACTCCCTTTCTAGTTAACATGACCTATCGTTGCAAATGAAGATTGTTTTTAGCAGGAAGAGGCTGCGATTCCTCGTCGAGAAAGTCACTATAGGGGTGGTAAGTAAGATCTAATACCTTTACATAATTTTTTTAGAAGTTTATTTAATATGTTTGCTACTAGAACAACAAATAACCGTTGATTGCACCTGTAGTTAGTCAATTCTTACCCTCATAATATGATTTAAGAATGTCTTCTAAATAAGGTTCTGCTTCTTCAAGCAGAGCTTTTTCACCTTTATTCCATCTTTCTCGATGCTTATCTACTTGGAGAAAAGAGTTTGTAATCTCTGGTTTGCCTTTTGTCACTTTTTCAACCATATTAATCCACTCTTCGGCTAATTCAATTGCAAGACTTGAGTTTACAGGTACGCCAGCACCTTTATATGAAACTGCTTTTATGGATATTTTTCGAAAAGTATTATAAAAATTGAAAACAAGTTGTTGAGAATCAAATACATCCTCAAATATGGTTAACTGAGTCTCCGAAAAAGGATAGTTACTCCAAATGGACATATCCACTTTATTAATGTCCCTCATAATTTTAGATAATAACTCCCAAGGAGGGGTATATCCCTCTTCAATTAATTGCTTTGAAGTGGTTACGGCATCGATTCTTCCCTGAATCTCTTCTAATTGCGAATACAAATAGATTTCTTGTTTAGAAAGTATATCTAGTAATGATTCTTTTCGATCATTATAATTGATTTCTTCTTTTATCTGTTTAAGAGAGAAACCTATATTACGGTAAAAAATGATCTGTTCCAATATACTCAATTCCTTATCAGTATAAAAACGTCGATTGTTTTCATCCCGACCTGCAGGTTTTAATACCCCTTCATTATCATAGTATTGAATGGTTCGCTTTGTTAACCCTGATATGTTGGAAATATCACTTACATAATAGCGTTCCTTTTTCACTACTCCAAGCTCCTTTATTTATTCATATTTCTATCTACTTCCTGTAAAAAGTCTACTATATTTTTAGCTAGCTTTTCTGGATATTCACCATTAATTGCATGAGAAGCATTTGGAAACATTAACATATCACTTAATGGATTTTTCAAGTTTTCTATTCCAACATCCATCGATTCTTCTGAACGATGCATTGTTGAGTCTTCAGCTAAAATACCCAGTACAGGCATTTTTAACTCTCGCAATTGTTCTTCTGTTATTTGCTTCGGTAAAGGAAGTTTACTTTTATAAGTTCTCATACCTGTTTCAATAAGACTACCTATTGGTATACTTTCATCTGTTTTCGCACCGCCAGCGATATAACTAAGCATTTTCTTGTATTTGGCAAGTAAAAAATGTATGAAATGGCATTTAAAAATGCATGCCACTTGTCGCCTCCAATTATTGCTGTATTAATGATTCTTTATAACGAAAACTCTCACCGTTAAATAGTAGTAAATGTGAATGATGAATAAGTCGATCAATCACAGCCTCTGTTAATATTGGATCCCCAAAAACATGATTCCATTGTCCAAATTGAAGGTTGGTAGTAATCACCAAGCTTTTGTTTTCATAACACA
>NZ_BORB01000041.1:0-33206 GCF_018332955.1 Lederbergia ruris | reverse complement strand
GCTTACAACAGGGGGAGCACCGATATCAGTAATAAAGGAATATATCAAAAATCAAGACCGCGAAGGCTAACCCCCCACTAAATGCGGCGCATTTTGAAGGGGACTGCACCTTCGCTTTTTTGTTCAAATGCTTGTTGGACAGAGTTCACCACCGGTAAAGGCTCATACTCCACCTTTACTTTCAGTGCTGCTTGTTTCGCTTGATATTCTTGATCCGCTACCACTATCGCTACAGGTTCTCCGTAGTATCGTACTTTGTCAAATGCAAGTGGAGGGCGGTCGGCAAGAATGGGCCCAATATGATAAGGAAATGAGTCTCCCATCACAATCGCCCTTACACCGGGCGTCTCCCAAGCAGATTTCGTATCAATCGATTTAATTTTTGCATGAGCCTTTGTGCTTGTGACCAACTTAGCATGTAACATCCCTGGTACCGTAAAATCTCCTACATAGCGGACCGTTCCTGCTGCTTTTTCAACTGCATCGATTCTTGGCTCTGGCTTCCCTATTAAAGAAAAGGGCTGATTCTCCATGCACAAAACCTCCGTACAATAATGAATAAAACTAGCATAACCATATAGACAAGAAATATGTAAAAAATGGATGGAGATATTAAAAAAGGGAATAATAGACGATTAGATCCTATTCAAAAAGGAGGATAAAAAGGACCCGTCGGCGACTACGCTGACGTCCTGTCAGCAACGCCGACACTAGCACGTCCTGTGCGTCGAAAGTTCGAGGCAGCGCAGAAACAAGCCAACGAAGAAATTCACAGTGTCATTTTTACCGGACTTTTTGAACATCCTCGTTTAGAGTACTTGAGAAAGGGTAAGAACATAATGGAATTTATTCATGATATCATCGAAAAAATTGTTACAAATGAACAGCCTGCCACTCTCGCCATAATTATTGAGGTGGAAGGATCCTCCTATCGTAAAAAAGGTGCGTGGATGCTATCTATGCCTGATCAACCTCCCATTGGCTTATTAAGCGGAGGCTGCCTTGAACAAGATATACAAGCACAATCGAAATCTCTTTACGCGACTCAAACAATGAAAAAGCTGGTCTATGACTTAAGTTCCGAGGATGATCTTGGATGGGGAAAAGGAGCGGGATGCAATGGGGAAATTACGGTCTTACTACGAGACATTGATTCTTCCTTCCGCCAAGCTTTTACCAAAATGTCCTCTTTTTTAAAAATACGGAAACCTGTTTTATATGTGCAGGCCTTACTAGATTATAATGACTTTCAACTTTATACAGCTGATCAACCTTCTATTTTCCATGAGCTGTTTAACCGCCCATTCTCTTATGCAAATGGCATCAAAATGGTCAAAGGCCAGCCTTATTACTACCAAATGATTTGGCCGAAACCACATCTATATATTTTAGGAGCAGGTCCAGATGCTCGTCCACTTACAAAATTAGCGGCTTTAGCTGGGTTTTCCGTTCATGTCTTTGATTGGCGCAAGGCTTATGGGCAAAAACATTACTTCCCAGATGCCGATTCTTTAACGATCGGCAATCTGGCAAATCTTACGAATTACACGACTTTTGGTGAATTGGATTTTATCATCCTTATGACACATGATTTTCAACAAGATGCCCAATTACTCGAACAACTCCAACATACAAAACTACGCTATTTGGGAATATTGGGTTCCAAAAAAAGAACGAAACGTTTATTGAAGAACAATCCTCTCCCCAACCATCTTTATACCCCTGTTGGTCTAGCAATCGGGGCAGAAGGACCTACAGAAATCGCGATTAGCATTGTTGCTGAATTAATTGCCATTCAACGAGGAAAAATAATATGAAAATAGCCGGTGTTTATTTGGCGGCTGGTAAAAGTATAAGAATGGGAAGAAAAAAGTTAGCCTTACCGATCCGCACTACAACGATTGGAAGTATGGCTTTACGAGAAGCTGTCCATTCTTCCTTAACCCAAATATATATCGTTTCCAATGGGGATCATACTTGGGTAGATCAAGATTTGTTGACCAATAAAAAATGTACGTTTATTCCATGTCCAACAGCATCACTTGGACAGTCGGAATCCTTAAAATGGGGTGTAAAGCATGCCGCAGAGGAAAAAATGGATGCCATTATCGTTTTGCTTGCAGATCAACCCCTTATTTTTACAAAAATCATTGATCAACTCATCATTGATTTTAAAAATAAGCCCTCATTAGATTATGTGTCAACATCTATAAATGGAATGATCATGCCACCCATTTTATTTTCTTCCACAATGTTTTCTAAAATGGAATCATTAGAAGGAGATAAAGGTGCGAAAGTTTTGTTAAAGGATAAATCCTTACAAGGGAAAAAGCTAATCTCGGGAAATCAAATGTATTTTTTTGATGTGGATACGGAGGAAGATTATCGAAAATTGTTGTCATATTCGAACAAGTCATTTGAAAAAGGGGACGATCATTGTTAAGGTAAAATAATGAAAAAATTTGTAAATGAAAGGAAAACGGCATGAAGAAAATTTCGAATGTATTTTGGATATCTGCTGCTATCTTAGTTATTGCAGTTATTTTTGGAGTTGCAGCACCAGATAGCTTTGAAGTCATGACCTCTAATGTGAAAGATTTTATTACAACTAGATTTGGTTGGTATTATTTAATTTTAGTTTCGGTGATTGTCCTCTTTTGTATCTTTCTTAGCTTTAGTCCTGTCGGAACAATCCGACTAGGGAAACAAGATGATCGACCTGAGTTTTCTCGAACCTCATGGTTTGCGATGCTCTTTAGTGCCGGCATGGGAATTGGTTTAGTCTTTTGGGGAGCAGCAGAGCCTATTTCCCATTTTGCCATTAACCCAGCCACTGCTGAGCCTGGTTCAGACGAAGCGATAAAGGAATCCATGCGTTATACGTTCTTTCATTGGGGGATTCACGCATGGGCGATCTATGCATTTGTTGGATTAAGCCTTGCCTTCTTCAATTTCCGGAAAGACCGACCAGGCTTGATCAGTGCCACATTAGAACCGATATTAGGTAAATATGCGAAAGGGAGACTTGCCGTATTGGTCGACATCATCGCTGTTGTAGCTACGGTGATTGGGGTCTCCACAACGCTAGGCTTTGGGGCTGCCCAAATCAATGGTGGACTTGCTTACCTTTTTGATGTCCCCATTTCCTTTCCGATCCAGCTTATTATCATTGCGATTGTCACAGTCTTATTTCTGATGTCAGCTTGGTCCGGAATAAGTAAAGGAATTAAGTATCTGAGCAATATAAATATGGTTTTAGCCGTACTATTACTCATTTTAGTCTTTATCATTGGCCCTAGTTTATTTATTTTAAATATGTTTACGGATACGATTGGGCTTTATTTGCAAAACTTAATTCAGATGAGTTTTCGCATTGCTCCTTTGAGTCCTGGTCATCGAGAATGGATTAACGATTGGACAATCTTTTATTGGGCTTGGTGGATCTCTTGGTCACCTTTTGTTGGTATATTTATTGCCAGAGTTTCCAAGGGACGTACTATTCGAGAATTTGTCATTGGCGTTCTATTGCTTCCAGCCATTGTCAGCTTTATTTGGTTTGCAGTATTCGGTGCAACGGCGATGGATGTTCAGCAAGCCGGGGCAGTTGATTTAACGCAATTTGCAACAGAAGAAGTGTTATTCGCTGTCTTTCATGAGATGCCATTTTCGATCGTCTTGTCGATTATTGGGATTGCTTTGGTTGCGATCTTTTTTATCACATCGGCAGACTCTGCAACCTTTGTATTGGGCATGCAAACAACTTACGGATCTCTAACACCACCTAATACAGTCAAGCTTTCATGGGGGATTATTTCAGCAGCCATGGCCTCTATTCTCCTATATAGCGGTGGCTTGGACGCATTACAAAATGCCCTAATTATAGCTGCTTTACCTTTTTCCTTCATCATAATCTTGATGATGCTCTCACTCTATAAGGCGTTAGCCCGTGAGAAAAAAGTGCTGGGACTTGTACGAAGGCCAAGAGAACCAAAACCAGAAAAGAAACGAGAAAGTCACAAAAACAAAGCACCTAATAAGGCATAGAAGCGTAAAACCCGGTATTCCTTTTGGAATCCGGGTTTTTTAATGGAGAATTTCCGTTATGATTCGAAATAGGCATCAAATACCTTTCGCGGGATATCGTTTAATGCCAATAAATGTTCTTATCATCTAATATATGCTTGGCAATGTCCGCTGCCTTACTGCCATTTGCTCCATTTTTTTGAATATGAATAGCAAAATAATAGAAATGTCCTGCCTCTTCCACATAACCAATAAACCAACCATTCTCATCTTGGCCGTTAATTGTACCAGTACCTGTTTTCCCAAACAATTGTCCTTTTTCTTTCTCCTCAATCGAGATGGCTTGTTTAACAGCTTGAATATTTTCTTCTTTAAAACCAAAGTTGTTTTCTTCTAACGCAACTAGTAATTCCACTTGTTCAATCGGAGAAATTTTTAAGGTAGATTCCATCCAGTACCTATCTAACTGCCCAGAAAGATCCTCGTTTCCGTATTTTATTTTGTGAAAATAATCTTGAAGCTGTTTTTTACCAACTTTCTGATCGAGGTTTTGAAAATACCAATTTACTGAACTTCCCATTGCTGTAGATAAATTGTGATTTTGATTCCATTCTTTATAAGGAGAAACTTTTCCATCCCAAACCTGATCATTGCTGTCCGCAGATATCACTTTTGATTCCAAGGCAAATAAGGCTGAGTAAATTTTATATGTGCTATTGGGGGATACCCTTTGTTGACTCATTTCTCGATTATAAATTTGATATTGCTTTTTTGTGGCATCATATAAAACAAAACTACCTTCGTGACCATTAAAATAGTCACTTAAATCTTCATAGCTAATATTTTTTTCGGTAAATTCATAAACATCATCCGAACTGGCTGCAACATAGGTAAAGGGAGTAATACTTAATACAAAAATCCCTAAAGCTATACAAATTACTTTGCTTTTCCATTTTAGTACTTGCGAATCTCTAGTATACTTAGCAATGTTCAGGATCCTTTGTTTTATTTGTTTTTTCGTCCCACCCATCCCTGAGGCAAATTGTTGATACACACGATCATTTTTTCCACTCGCAAAGTGAATGATTGTCTGCCCGTATTCAATATATCTACGTTCATCTATGAGATTCAGCACAGACACATCACAAGCTAATTCACGGTCTATTCTCATACGTTTTAAGGCATACCAAACGAAAGGATTAAACCAATACATAATTTGCAAGACCCACATGCCATAATTAACAAGCACATCTTTGCTTTTTTGATGGCTAAGTTCATGTAAAAAAACATATTTTAATTCGATTAATGAAAATTCCTCACGGGTCTTTATCGGTAATAGTATATATGGTTTTACCAGCCCTAGGGTTACAGGAGAGTTTACCACCGAACTTTCCTGCAATAATACGTCCCTTTTTACCCCAACAATCTCCTTACACTCTTGTAACAACGCCTTTATTTTTTGATCTTTTATAAACGAGGCTGATTTTTTTATCTGTCGAATTTGAACATTAGAAAAAATGATCCAGCCAATCAATATGATTCCCCCAATCCCCCAAATGCTCATAGCCGCATTGAATACAAATTCAGGTGTTGACCTGTTAACAGATATGGCAAAATCACGTAACAAATCACTGTTTTCTATTTGGGAGACTGCGGGTCCATTGACTTTTTCTTTAGTGAAAGAGGGAGTTTTATTTTGGGCAAGCAAAGCTCTAAAAAAGTCTGGTATTACTCCAAGGTTGAAAAAATTCCACGGAAAAAAGGGAGTTATCAGGGGGATGGATAGAAAGAACCAAATTTTGTAATGTGCTTTAATAGAAAGGTGCTTTCCCAATCCCTTTTTGAGCAAAAGAATCGTTATAATAAGCAAAGTGACTAGAAGTGTACTTAGCAAAAAACGCTGGATAAAGGTATCCATTATTCTCCCCCTTCTTTCATTTCCCTCTCAGATAATATTGCTTTTAGTTCATTTATATCTTCCTTTGATAACTGATCATTTTCAATAAAGTTTAACACCATGGAATTTAATGTACCATTAAAGAACTGTTTAAGAAATAATTTACTTTTTTGTTCAACATATTCATGCTGTTGAACTAATGATGTGTAGACAAATACTCTGCCATCTTTTCTCGTTTGCAAAGCCTTTTTCTTTACCAGACGGGTAAGCATTGTTTGAATCGTATTCGGTTTCCAATCAATTATTTCCATGACCTTCTCAACAACCTCAGGAGTTGAAATTGGCTCATATTCCCATACAATTTTCATCACTTCATATTCTGCTTCCGATATTTGCGGAATCTCTCTCATTATGCTCCCCCTACTCTTACATTTGTAGTATTTATTATATAAAATAAATAAGTAGACGGTCAAATCGAGTATTTGTTCATTCCCCCCATTTTTGAAAATAGGAATATAACTTTTCCATAAATGTTTGATTTAATTGGGTTGCAGAATTCCCCGCTGTATAATTTTCCACAAGTGAAACAACCAAGAAATCGTCATCGTCTGTATCAAAAGCAAGTAAAAAGCTGTTTTCATTCCCCTGTTCGCCTTGTTTCATTTTTAACTCCGCTGTTCCGGTCTTGGCAGCTAAATGATGCTGTGAATTGTATAAAGAATGGGCCGTTCCATTTGGATCACGAACTACCTTAACCAAACTTGCTTTTATTTCATTTGCTGTTGAACTTGTGAATGCTGATTTCGTTTTTCTTTCTTTTTGGTCTTTTAATAATCGCGGATAAACAATATCGCCATCGTTCTGAAAAACAGAGTACATCGTCGCCTGCTGAATAGGATTCATTAATAATTCCCCTTGTCCATATGCCGTATCCGCTAGTAAGATTTCTGAATCGAATTGAGCTTGATTCGAAATTTGCGCGGGATTCATGGCGATTGGTAAATCTAATTCCTCCCCAAAGATAAATGGCTTCAAGCCATTCCTAAACGTCTTCTCTCCCATTTCTAAAGCTTCTTGCGCAAAATAAATATTATCTGAGTAAATTAAAGCCTGTCTCATATCCACCTTTTTCACATCAGAAACACGGGTCACAGAATAGCCTCCCCAACTTTCATCCTTCTGCCAATTTAAACCGTCTATTTCTCTCACCTTATCTGGACGTGTCACATTCGCATCAAGACCTATGCCAGCAGTGATCGTCTTAAATGTTGATCCGGGCGCATAACCGACCGCAAACCTAGAGACAAATGGCTTATCCTCATCATTCGCATAATCATTATAATCATCCTGAGATATCCCTTGAACCATTTTATTAGGATCAAATGATGGGGAGCTAACCAAAGCATAGAGACCACCATTTTTTGGATTCATTACGACTGTTGACCCCGCATTTCCCTTTAAATGTTCAAAGGCTTCCTTCTGAATATAAGCATCAATTGTTAATTGGATATTTTCTCCATTCACCTTCTCCACTTTTTGGATTTCTTGCTTTTTCTCTCCATGCTCATTGGCAATAAAGAGTTCACCACCACCTTTGCCCCGTAACTCCTTATCAAAGGCTCTTTCTAATCCCATTTTCCCAACCATATCTACTTCAGATAATTGCGGATTTTTTTCTAAATCTTCCTTTGTGACTTTTCCAACATAACCGATTAAATTGGCCGCAGCCTCTTTTAATGGATAGTAGCGAACTTTAGCATCTTGATAAGCAACCCCTGGTAATTCTTTTACTTGATCAGGTTCAATGATTTTAAGAGGAACGAATAAATCTTCTTTTATCCAACTTTGTTGTAATGTTTCATGCAACCCATCTATCGAAATATCAAATTGTTTACTTATTTTTTGAAGCCTCTTTTCTTTTTCCTTTCCCCGAGCTAGGTCCTCCGGAACAATCCCAACCCAATAAAAATCCTCATTTGCTGCCAATTTATTACCAAGCTGGTCCATAATTTCACCACGCTCTGCTGGATATGTGCGAAACGCCACTTTATCCTTTCCTTCCATTCCTGGAAAAATGAGCGAAGGATCCCATTTAATAAAATAGTCCTGATCCCTTTTCACAATCTTTGTCTGAAACTCCAAATTATCTATCTTTCCTAAAGGGGTTGTAAAGCTTAGCTGAAATGAAAAAGTTTGCTCATCATCATCTACTTTTTCTATGGTCATCTTAGAGGCACGGATGTTTTGTATGGGAATGCCATTAAAAATATGATCATATTTATCTGTTACTTCGTCTATTGTATAACCAAGTGTCGTGTATGAATCTTCATCAAGCAAATCATTCAAATCCGCATATTCTTTATCCTCTAAAACCTGAAGAAAATGTTTTGCTACTTCTTGAACTTGATCACGATCATCTGCCTGTATGAATTGTAAGAGGCCAAATCCCCCGATCCCTATTATTATAAAAAACATCACCAAATATAGAATGACTTTTCGCCTTCTTTTCTTCATTCTACTTGTCATATATTCATTTCATCCTTTAACTGTTTGATTAAATACTACATATGTAGTATTTATGGGTAAACTACATTCGTAGTATTTCACTTATTATAGCACGCTTCAAGAAAGGATCCAACTAAAAATATTCATACAAGAATCCATCTTTTTATTACTGGTTCCCTTTTTTATTTTAAACATCCTATCCCCAGATAATATCCACAATATCCACAGATTCACTAATACTTATACACATTTTTATAAATCTATGTCTTTAAACCCTTTTTTACTTTTATAATTTATACTATCCACAGACTTATCCACAAAGATACTAACAAATCGGCAAACAGCATTCAAAATATATCGGTTGGTCACCATAAAAAAAGCATGCTATTGGCTATGTAGCATGCTATTCTTCATTCCATTATTCATTTTCAACCATTTGCAAAAGGACTTCTTCCCTTTTCGCGGCAATATAACGAACTTGGTGCCCATCCATTTCTTTTACAGTGAAGGAGAAATGATCATGTGAAAAGGTATCACCTATTTTCACATCACTATTCTGTGATAAAATCCAGCCACCAAGCGTATCTACCTCTTCATCAGATAAGGAAATCCCTAATAAATCATTTACTTCATTTACTAAGACTTTACCACTAAATAAGTATTGGTCATCTGAAAGTTTTGTAATTTCTTCTTTCTCATCTGTATCAAACTCATCGCGGATTTCTCCCACGATTTCCTCGATAATATCCTCAATGGTAACAAGTCCCGACGTACCTCCATATTCATCCATCAACACAGCCATGTGAATACGTTCTTGTTGCATTTTCAAGAATAATTCCTGAATAGATATCGTTTCGATGATCAGAATCACCGGTTTAATAAAAGAAGTCAATTCCAACTCAGGAAGAGGTTTTGTATGGCTAATTTGGGCCATCAAAATATCTTTTACATTAATGATCCCTATAATATTGTCTTTGTCCCCATCATAAATAGGATAACGTGTCAGCTTCTCTGCTTTTATGATGTCCATCCAGTCTTGGAAACTATTATCGGTAGAAAGAGATACCATCTCTGTTCTAGGAACCATGATTTCTTTCGCACTGCGGTCATCAAACTTAAAAATATTATTGACGTACAGCAATTCTGATTGATTAATCTCCCCACTTTTATAACTTTCTGACAAGATAATACTTAACTCTTCTTCAGAATGGGAAGTTTCATGCTCCATCACTGGTTGCATACCAAACGCTTTAATAATAAGACGAGCAGAACCATTCAGTAACCAAATAAACGGAAACATCAATTTGTAAAACCAGATAATCGGTTTAGCAGCAAGTAAGGTAATATTTTCTGCCTTTTGAATGGCCATTGTTTTTGGTGCAAGCTCCCCGACTACGACATGGAGATACGTAATAAATAAAAACGAAACCGCAACCGAAATAATGGTCGAAACAGATGAATTAATTTGCAGCTTATTAAGAACTGGATCAAGTAAACTTTTGACGGCTGGCTCACCCAACCAACCAATTCCAAGAGCTGTAACAGTAATTCCTAATTGACAGGCAGATAAGTATTCATCCATGTGAGTGATCACATGCTTGGCAGCTTTTGCCCCTGGCTTCCCTTCTTCTACTAGCTGGTCAATCCGAGAACTTCTAATTTTAACAATCGCAAATTCCGTAGCAACAAAAAAAGCAGTTAAAGCAATTAATAAAGCAATTAAAAGTAAACTGGCAACGTCCAAATGGTTCACCTTTCAGAGAAAGGTGGTCCACCTCCTATTTTTTTAAAATGGTATTAAGCTATATTATACTATGAAAAAGTAGTGTATGTATATTATTAATTATTGATAAATATGTTCTTTTTTACCTGTGGACTGTGTAAAATGAATAAAAGACAAGTTACATTAGCTAGAAAAGTCGTTGAGCATAAGATTTATGAATGAGAGGAGTTACCCTATGGATATGCGTGATTGGATTGTAGCACTTATTCTAGGATTTGTAGAAGGAATGACAGAATTTGCGCCTGTTTCATCAACAGGCCACATGATTATTGTCGATGATATGCTCTTTAAATCAGCTAAATTATTAGGATCAACGGAAGTAGCCAATACATTTAAAGTTGTGATTCAATTAGGTTCCATTATGGCTGTTGTGATTGTCTTTTGGTCACGACTTTGGAGTTTGGTTGGGATAAATATCGGCAGGACAAGCAGCCCTCCCCCTCATTCTCGTTTAAAGCTTTCCCACGTGATTGTCGGCCTTATTCCCGCCGCCGTCTTAGGGTTTGCTTTTGAAGATATCATTGATAATTATTTATTTCGGACCGTCCCCGTGTTATTGGCCTTAATAGCGGGTGCGATTCTCATGTTAGTAGCCGATTGGAAATCCAAGAAACATCGAGATTTTCAAGGGGCTGCTCTTGATGAAATTACGTATCGTCAAGCCTTTCTAATTGGGCTATTTCAATGTATTTCCTTATGGCCAGGATTCTCACGATCTGGGGCCACCATTTCAGGTGGTGTCCTAATGGGTTTGAACCATCGTGCCGCCGCGGATTTCACCTTTATCATGGCAGTTCCGATCATGTTCGGTGCTAGCGCCGTTTCTCTTTTTAAAAAATGGGATGTGATGACAATGGACGTCATTCCATTTTTTATAGTAGGATTCATCAGTGCTTTTGTCTTTGCCTGGGTCTCCATCCGTTTTTTCCTTGCCCTTATTAGTCGGGTAAAATTACGCCCATTTGCTATTTATCGGATTATTCTTGCTGTTATTTTAGCCATTATTTATTTTTCAATGGCCTAGGAATGCCCAAACTTTAACGGAATGACGTTTTTAACCAAGTCTGAGTGGACTTGGTTTATTTTTTGGTTAAAATCTATTACCAGTACCTAACCTTATTTTTCATGAAAAATTTCTCAACTTTGATATAGTAAAGGAAACAGATTCTTTGAACAGGCGGTGAAAAGGTGTGAAGCAAATAAATTTTTTTCCACTAGGTGAGGCGGCATTAATGATGGATTTCGGAAGTGAAATAAACCTAGAAACAAATCATAGGATCCTAGGATGGAAGAAGGCGATTGAAGAAGCAGTCATCCCCGGAGTAATTGAAGCGGTTCCTGCCTATACTACACTAACCATTTTTTATAATCCAGAAACCGCCCTATATGAAAGAATAAAAAAGTCGATCTTACAACTTGGTCCTCCCTTTACTTCATCATTGGAAAAAATGCAGGTAAAGGAAATTCCTGTTTGCTATGAAGAGCCTTATGCGCTAGATTTACAATTTGTGGCAGATTCTAATGGGCTCTCTATCCAAGATGTCATTCAAATTCATACAAGCCAAGATTACCCGGTCTATTTCTTAGGCTTTACACCGGGATTTCCATTTCTTGGTGGCATGGATTCAAGAATAGCAGTGCCTAGGCGTTCTTCTCCACGACCAAAGATTCCCGCTGGATCTGTTGGCATTGCAGGTAAGCAAACGGGGATCTATCCCTTATCTTCCCCAGGTGGCTGGCAAATTATTGGCAGAACGCCTTATCGGCTTTTTGATCAGAATCAGCATCCCCCCACCCTCCTCCAACCAGGTGATCATATTCGTTTTATCGCCATCAGTAAGGAAGAATTTCAAGATTTGGAGGGGAGAGCATGTCTATTCGCGTGATGAAAGCGGGGATGCAAACCACGATTCAGGATCTCGGCAGACATGGTTGGCAAAGTCTTGGGATTTCGGTTTGTGGAGCAATGGATCCATGGGCTGCTAAAATCGTGAATATCTTGCTTAATAATCATGAAAATGAGGCTGTTTTAGAAATGACCGTCCATGGGCCAACACTGGAAATTCAGGAAGACCTATTTCTCGCTATTTTTGGCGCCGATATGGTGGCAAGGCGAAATGGAAAGAAAATCGCACAAGGCAAGCCCGTTTTCGTTCGGAAAGGCGATGTTTTAACATTTGGTTATGCAAGGGATGGAATCAGAACGTATCTAGCTGTAAAAGGTGGCTTTTTTATCGAAAAAGTTTTAGATAGCTATAGCACTGATGTAAAGGCTAAAATGGGAGGAATGGGTGGGAGAGCCTTAAAAGAGGGCGATATTCTTCCAACCAAAAGTGGAGAGACTCCCTTATCACACAATCGAAAATTCCCATATCATATAAAAAATCACTATATCGATAGAAAGGTCTCACCCATTCATTTTATAAGAGGACGACAATATCATTGGTTTACAAAGGAATCATTACAAGCCTTTGAATCTAGTCCTTTTACAATCGAACCTGATTCAGATCGAATGGGATATCGATTATCCGGGTCTGGTTTACAACAGGGAGAGCCGCGGGAGTTAATAACGGAAGGAACAACATTTGGTAGCATTCAAATCCCCCCAAGTGGGCAACCGATTATTTTAATGGCCGATCGCCAACCGACGGGTGGATATCCGAAAATAGGTGAAGTGATACGAAGTGATCTTCCGCGTTTAAGCCAAATGCGCCCAGGTCAGAAGCTCCACTTTCAAGAAGTTTCATTACAAGAAGCATATCAGAAAATACGTAAACAACGCCGGGATTTAGAAAAAATAAAAATCGCTTGCCGTTTTAAATGGCATGAGATGTTTTGATTTAGGAGGTTCTTATATGCAACAGATTGATCTAAACTGTGATATCGGAGAAGGTTTTGGTATCTACCAAGCAGGATTGGATGAAAAAATAATGCCCTATATCTCATCCGCTAATATCGCATGCGGCTTTCATGCAGGCGATTTTAGCACGATGAACAAAACGGTTCAATTAGCACTGGAAAATAACGTAGCCATTGGGGCCCATCCCGGTCTCCCCGATCTACAAGGATTCGGCAGAAGGACAATGGCCGTTTCACCGCAAGAGGTTTTTGAAATCGTTCTTTACCAAATCGGCGCCCTGCACGCATTTGTTGTTGCCAATGGGGGAAAACTTCGCCATGTGAAGCCACATGGCGCCCTTTATAATATGGCCGCCACTGATCCGAAATTATCGGAAGCCATTGCAGAAGCTATCTATTGTTTTCAATCTGGGTTAATTTTATTTGGTCTGGCCGGTAGTGAATTAATCAAAGCTGGTGAAAAAATAGGGTTACAAACAGCGAGTGAAGTGTTCGCCGACCGAACCTATCAAAGGGATGGAACATTGACACCGAGGGATCGACCAAACGCACTCATCCATCATGTAGAACAAGCTGCAAACCAAGCGATCCGCATGATCAAAGAACACAAGGTGCGATCCATTGAGGGAATCGACCTTTCTGTCCAGGCGGATACAATCTGTCTACATGGGGATAGCCCATCTGCTCTCCGCTTTGCATGCGAGTTGAATAAGAGGTTTGTTTCGGAAGGCATTAGGATTGCTAGAGCATAAGTAGCGTAAGAAAAGTGGTACGCCATCTCCTCAAAGAAAACCTTCGCGATACGAAGACGGTACTCGCTTTCAACCTGCACAGGTAGTAGTTTGAAAAAACAAGCTGTACTTCCCTTACCAACGCCTGCATAGAATAATCATATGATCTTATTAGGAGTGGTTTTATGATTATTCATGTAGTGAGAAAAGGAGAGACGTTAAGCAGGATTGCGAATCAATATGGGAGTCAAAGTCAGCTCATTGCAACGGCAAATGAATTGCCTGATCCGAATCAGCTTTTAGTAGGCCAATCCCTGGTGATTCCCATTGCGGCTATTCATCATACAGTGCGCGGGGGAGAAACGCTGTGGGGAATTTCACAGAGGTATGGCATTCAATTAAATGCGATTCTTCAAGCTAATCCAACTGTGAGCAGTCAACCCTCTTCGCTCAGTATAGGGACTATTCTTGTCATACCGCCGCGTACCCATGTTGTTCAAGCTGGAGAAACCCTCGGGCAGATTGCTCAGCAATATCAAGTAGAGGTACAAGCCCTAATCCAAATGAATCCTATTCAGCAGCCAAACCGATTAATTCCAGGTACAGTATTGATCATTCCTTTCCCCAAACCAGTCATTGAGGTGAATGCCTATACGATTAATACTGGGGAAACGGCAGCCCAAGATGTTCAGGAGGTGGCCCAATATTTATCCTATATCTCTCCTTTTGTTTATTCCATAAAGGAGGATGGCACGTTAACTTCTCTAAATGATGAACTCGCGATTCAGGTGGCAAATGAACATCATGTCGTTCCCATGATGGCTATCACTAATTTTTCCTCTACAGAGACTGGAACAGAGCTAGCCCATCAAGTCCTTTCCAGTCCACAAATTCAGGACAAATTATTGGACAACATTCTGCGTGTGATGGAGGAAAAAGGATACAGGGGGTTGAACGTCGATTTTGAGAATGTGCGGCAAAGCGATCGAGAAGCGTATAATCGCTTTTTACAAAAAGCGGTCGATCGACTCCATCCACGTGGTTTTTTTGTCTCGACGGCAGTCGCTCCCAAAACAAGCTCCGAGCAGAAAGGTCTTTTGTATGAGGCGCATGATTATGAAGCACAGGGAAGAATTGTTGATTTTATCATTTTAATGACCTATGAGTGGGGGTATCGCTTTGGACCGCCACAAGCGATTTCACCCATCAATCAAATGAAAAAGGTCATCGATTATGCTGTCACTGTTATTCCAAGGAGTAAAATTTTCATGGGGTTCCAGTTATATGCCCGTGACTGGCTATTGCCTCATCAACAAGGACAAGAAGCCGAGACCTTTGATATGCAAGAAGCCATTAGACGTGCTTTAAAATATAAAGTCGCAATCCAATATGACACTGTCACCCAATCCCCCTTTTTCCGTTATACAGATGGGCAAGGAAGAGAGCATGAAGTCTGGTTTGAAGATGCACGTAGTGCCCAAGCGAAATTCGATTTAGTAAAACAATACAACTTACGGGGCATTAGCTATTGGGTGCTCGGATATCCGTTTCCGCAAAACTGGCTGCTCCTCGGGGATAACTTTACGATTCGAAAACGTTAGTCGATTGGACCAAGCTAAACCATCATAAAATAAATCGAAAAAGCTCCTTCTCATGCGGAAATGAGAAGGAGCTTTTCTTTAATTTTTTGTTCCATTCGTATATTGGTAATCATTAGGATTGATTGGCTCATAGCCTTCCGGCTGATAAAAACGGAGTAAATCCTTCGTGACAATTCGATCCGAAATCTCTAATTTTTCTTTTGCAATTTGATCATCTGCCGTGCATTGATCATCTTCTATTGGCTCACCTGTTTCATTCGAGTAACAAACGCCATTTACCTGTGTCACTTCAGGTGTGACAAAGTCCCCGTTACGGAAAGGAGCAATTTCCTTAAATTCAGGTGATAAAATATCGTTCCCTACATTTAGGTAATTGCGCGTATCAACACCTAATAAATGAAGAATGGTTGGTTGAACATCAACTTCACCGCTATATTTATGAACGACTCCACCCTTCACGCCAGGTACGTGAATGAAAAGTGGCACCCTCTGTAATTGAGCATTTTTAAATGGGGTAATTTCTTCTCCCATTACTTTCTCCATTGCGTCATTATGATTTTCGGAAATACCATAATGGTCGCCATACATGACAATAATCGTATTATCATACAAACCAGCTTCTTTTAAGTTATTAAAGAACTCTTCCAGAGCTTGGTCCATGTAATTCGCCGATTGGAAATACTGATTCACCACTTTGTCGCCAAAATCCCCTGCTGGAAAATCAGTGTCTCCTTCATCCATCGCAAATGGGAAATGGTTCGAAAGCAATATTAGTTTTGAATAAAACGGTTGTGGCAAAGATTCCAATAACGGCATTGATTCCTCTAAGAATGGTTTATCCTTCAATCCATAGTTTTTCACATTTTCTGGTGTCATATTATAATATGTGGCATCGAAAAAGTGATCATATCCGAATGCCTTATAAATCTCATTCCGATTCCAGAAAGTTTTATAGTTTCCATGGAGTGCTGCAGATGTATAACCTCTTGATTTTAATATCGCAGGTGCCGCATGATACGTGTTTTGCGCTTTATTAATAAACACGGACCCTTGTGATAACGGGAATAACGATGTTTCCATCATGAATTCTGCGTCAGAGGTTTTCCCTTGTCCTGTTTGATGAAAGAAATTATCAAAATAAAAGGTTTCCCCATCATGGGCTAACGAATTTAAGAATGGTGTAACCTCCTGACCATCTAATTCGTAATCAATGAGAAATGTCTGTAAAGACTCTAGGGATACATACATCACATTCATCCCTTCCGCCTTTCCAAAATATTCTGGGTTAGGTTTCGCAAAGTTAGCCTTTAGATTATTTTCGATTTCTGTTACATCATCACTATTAGCAAGGGTGCGCTGCATGGAAGATCTTGCCGTTTGAATACCATCATAGATCGTAAAATTATAGGTACCCAAATACTTGACTAAGTAATTTCGGTCAAACGATCTTGTAAGTAGTTCAGGCCGATCAGCCTCCGCTAAAGATAAATTAAACAAGAAGATCCCCACTGCCACCACCATCGGGATAATCGCTAATTTCCTTGTTGGTACGGCTTTTAATTGAAAGACTTTAAATGCTAACAATAAAACTAAAATAATCGTATCCGTAAAGTAAAGGACATCTAACGGCTTCATCAAAGATAAGGCACTCTCAGTTTGTCCCCCATTTACCTTTAATTGTAAAATGGTTGGCCACGTAATAAAGTCATCAAAAAAACGATAATAGACGACATTTGCGTAAAGCCAAAACGATAAGACAAATTGGATCGCGATTAAAGCGGATCCCCAATGTTTCTTAAACAATAAGGCTGCTCCGGAAAATAAAAAAGCTGAACTAAGTGGGTTGATAAATAATAAAAACTTTTGAACAGAATTATCAATTCCCAAATTAAATTCCATTCTATACGTCACATATGTTTTTATCCAAAATAGAACAATCGCAATCAGAAAAAATTGTACACTTTTACTATGAATGTTGAATGAGAATTTTTTAAGCCGATTCAACTTAAACGCTCCTCTCTTTCTAATAAACAAAAGTGCAGGTTATGTGCCACTTATTGTTTAAATTTAAACCCAAAATCAATAAAGACTAGGCATCTTTCTATCTAAAAAAAGTGACTACGATATTATAACTCTTTTTATAAAAATGTCCAACCTTCTATTTCAATTCCAATCTGTCAATTTTTGTTAAAAGGGCATCATAGCCACATTATGGACATACTATAAAAATTTTTCAGCACAAAGTGACAAACGTTTCCTTATTTTCTTAATTAATTTATACCCCATTCTTGATGCACGTCAAGGAGCCATCCTCCTCTTCCCTTTATGATTAGAGTACAAACAATAAAGGAGGCGGTCGAGATGACCACTGTCAAATTCCAATTAGAAACTCTTTCTTGTCCATCTTGCATCAAAAAAATCGAAACAGCTTTAAACAAACAAGCGGGGGTAAAAGAAGCAAACGTCCTTTTCCATTCAAGTAAAGTGAAAGCAACATTCGATGAGGCAATCACAACGGCCGAACAACTTGAGGAAACAATCACAAAACTTGGCTATCCTGTTTTAAAAACTAAAGTGTGAGTAGGAAAAAATGTTCACAACGAGCAGGGTGGATAAGCTCAAGCTATTCCACCCGCTCGTAAATGATACGAAAGGAGCGTTTCAAAATGACAAGTAAAACAAAAGCTCTAATAGCGAGTGTCACTGGTTCATTACTTTTATTCGCCTTCATTTCCCACCTTATTGGTTTTTCCCAGCTTCAAAGTATGCTTTTAATCATCGCCACCATCATTGCAGGCATTCCGATTATTAGGAAGGCGATCCAATCATTAAGAATGAAAGCTTTTAGTATTGAATTACTTGTATCCATCGCGATTATCGGTGCCCTCTTCATTGGTGAATATGTAGAATCAGCTATTGTCTCTTTCCTATTTTTATTTGGCGCCTATCTTGAAGCGAAAACATTAGAAAAGACAAGAAGTTCTTTAAAAAGCTTAATCGACCTGTCCCCTCAAGTGGCAACTGTTCTGCAAAATGAAGAAAAAGTAGTTCTTCCAATAGATGAAGTCAAAGAAGGGAATCATGTTTTGATCCAATCTGGTGAAAAAGTGGCCGTAGACGGGATTGTTGTTTCTGGTACAGCATTCATCAACGAGGCTGCCATTACAGGAGAATCAACTCCAGTCCATAAAGAAACCGATGACACTGTTTTTAGTGGGACGATCCTAGATCATGGATATATAGAGGTCATTGCGGAAAAGGTTGGAGATGATACAACCTTTGCGAAGATTATCGAACTTGTAGAAGAAGCGCAAGAATCCAAAACAAGAACAGAAAAATTTCTCGAAAGATTTGCCAATATTTATACCCCTGCAATTGTGTTATTATCGATTCTTGTATTTATTTTCACCCGAAATATTGAATTCACCTTAACTTTTCTCGTTATCGCTTGCCCCGGAGCCCTCGTCATTTCTGCACCTGTTTCGATTGTAGCAGGTATTGGCAATGGAGCAAAAAATGGAGTGCTGATTAAGGGTGGAGAAACAATAGAGAAATTGGCCAAAATAAATACAGTTGTTTTCGATAAAACCGGAACCTTGACACAAGGACAACCGACAGTGATAGATATTAAAGCATTTGCGATGAATGAAGAGAAACTGTTACAAATGGTCGCAGAAGCCGAAACGATTTCTGAGCATCACCTCGGCCAAACCATCGTCCAAGAAGCTAAACAAAGAAATCTCCCTCTGATAAACAAACCAGATCAGGCAGAAATTATCAAAGGAAATGGCATCCAAGCTCTGATCTCTGGTCGGCAGCTTGTGGTTGGGAATCGCAAATTAATGAAGGAAAAGGGAATTTCGATTAAAGGTCCTATGGAGTCTTACGCTTTGAAAATGGAAAAACAGGGCAACACAGCGATTCTTGTAGCGATTGACGGAAAATTGGCAGGCATTATCTCGATCGCAGACAAAATCCGCGCTGATGCGAAAGAGACCATTAAGAAGTTAAAAGGAGCCGGAATCAAGCAAGTCTATATGCTTACTGGCGATAACCGTCATACAGCAGAACAGGTAGCGACTAAACTAGGGATCGATCATGCAATGGCGGAATTACTTCCTGAAGAAAAAGTAGCCATCATTCGCGAATTGAAAGAAAAGGGTTTGCAGGTTGCTATGGCCGGGGACGGTATTAATGATGCACCTGCCATTGCAACAGCAGATATTGGGCTGGCGATGGGTGGAACAGGGACAGATGTGTCGATGGAAACAGCGGATATTGTATTGATGGCCGATAAATTAGCTCAATTCGCTCATGCCTATTCTTTAGCGAAGGCGACTGTTCGTAATATGAAGCAAAATACTTTTTTCGCTGTTGGGACAGTCATATTCCTTCTCATCGGTGTTTTATTCCAAAAAGTCTTTTTAGCTTCTGGAATGCTCATCCATGAATTGAGTGTACTCATCGTCATTCTGAACGCGATCCGCTTAGTAGGTTATAATAGAAATAAAGTTAACACTATATCTAGAAACAAGGAGCAGATGCAAATTGAAAGCTTGTGAACATCGTCCGAAGGAGATGCAGCAACTTTGCGTCTCCCTAGTACCGATTTTCAACCATTTGCAGCCCAACGAAATGTTTGAAATTGCCAAAGCGACCACCCATGCGCAATACGCTCGCAACGAAATCATTTATGGGGCAGGTGACCACCCCGCTCATCTGTACATCGTTCACCGAGGGCGCGTGAAAATTTACCTTTTATCTGAATCAGGGAAGGAACAACTGATTCGCATTTTGGAACCAGGTGATTTCATGGGAGAACTAGCTTTATTTACGGAAACGATGTTTGATCATTACGCTGTTGCCATGGAAAACACAGAAATATGCGTTTTGAGACGGACAGAATTACAGGCCTTTTTATTAAAATATCCAGCTATTTCTTTGAAGATTCTTGAAGAATTTGGCCGCCGCTTAGATAAAACGGAAAAACTTCTTAGCAGTGTCACATCAGAAGGTACAGAGAAACGAATTGCCGCCTATTTACTTGAACTAGCGGCTGGACAAAACGAGCAAACAATCACCCTCCCAATGGCTAAGAAGGATCTAGCCTCTTATCTTGGGACAACTCCTGAAACGATCAGTCGGAAACTAGCTGAGTTTCAAGAACAGGGTTGGCTTGAGCAAACAGGACAAAGGAAAATCCAACTCCAGAATATACAAGCATTACAAGAAGTTTAGATAGCTGCGGCCTCTTTGCAGCTATCTTTCTATCTTCATCCCCTCACTTCTCCTATTTCCGTATAGTTTATAGTGTTTTGTAAAAACTACTTTATAGAATATTTCCGGAAAAGATACGAGGAGGTCTCCATTATGCGTAAAAAATCAACTTCAACTTCATCTTCCTCCGTTACAAAAGACTGGCTCATTCAACAATTCAAAACATCCTTTGATTTTACTCATAAACCATTAAAAATTGATCAAAAAGAAATCGAGCTACTGTTTATTAAAACTTTAACCAACAATGATCAACTACAAAATGTTGTAATTAAGCCCTTTTTTGAACTAGCTTCCATGGAGCAAGTAGAGGCTTATTTAAACTCCCTTCCCAACCAACAAAAAGTCGAATCAAAAGAACAAATAGAACTTGAATTGACAAAAGGAAGTGTTGCGATTTCCCTTAACAACACCATTCTACTTTTTGACTTCAAGACGGTACATACGGACACTGTGCTTGAAAGTAATGTGGAACCAACCATTATGGGACCGCAACTTGCCCTAAGTGAAGACATTAACACCAATTTAAACTTGATCCGTCAGCGCTATCACCAACCCTCTTTAGTCATCGAAATCAAGGAAGTCGGGAAAAAATCTCATCAATCATTGGCTATGATTTATGATCAAGATTTAGTTAAACCTGAAGCATTAAAGCAGATTAAACAAAGTTTAAAAAAGTTAGATAGTGATGTCATCTTGTCTAGTGCTGAACTTGTTCGCTTTCTAAATATCAAGAAGCGTTCTCTTCTACCAACCATGCTTCAAACAGAGCGAACAGACCGTATTACATACAATCTTTCCGGTGGTAAAATTGCGCTCTTACTTGATGGCGATTCATCAGTCATTCTTGCACCAGCTGTTTTCTTCGATTTCATGACTTCCATGGAGGATAATTACCATTCTTATTGGGTAACCAAGTTTACGGATATTCTCCGTTATATTGGACTTATTACCTGCATCGTCTTCCCTGGATTATATGTGGCTGTATCCTCCTATAATCCTGAAGTATTTCGGCCAGAATTAGCTTTATCTGTTGCCGGTTCCCGGATAGGTGTACCCTATCCTTCCTATGTGGAAGTCTTATTTATGTTGGTTGTCATGGAATTATTAACAGAAGCCAGTATTCGCTTACCGAAGGCTGTCAGTGCCACCGCTACAACCGTTGGCGGATTAATTTTGGGGACTGCCGCCACTGAGGCTGCTCTTACCTCTAATATCATGATTATTATTGTCTCCGCTGTGGCTATTTCGACTTTCGTTATTCCGATCAATGAAATGAGCTTTTCCATTCGAGTTTCTAAATACATTGTCTTATTATTTGCTACCTTTTGGGGGATGGCTGGTTTAATGTTAAGTTTTATAGGTTTTATCATGCTTTTATCCAATAAAAATAGTTTTGGGGAGCCTTATTTTAAAATATTTCTTCAAGCAAAAGAAAAGGAAACAAGTGGGGAGTCAACATGAATCGCTATTATTATTATCTGATCTTTTTTAATTTGGTAGCCAATATGATTTCCGCTGTTCCGAAGATCTTGTTCCTTCATAAGACTAATGGTTCCCTCTTCTCTCTGTTTCTTTCCATTCCAGCAGGTTTGCTTTCTGTGTACCTGTTTATTCGATTTTTCAATTCTTTTGAAGGTAAAGATCTTTCAGAGTTGGTAAAGAAGTACTTTTCTAAGTGGATCTCCCTTCCTATCTTAAGTTTTTTAGCCATTACTTGGCTTGCGGCTGGATTGATCACACTGATTACCTTCACCTTTATGATCAAACGTTTTTTAACACCAGATATGTCGATTCTGTTAATTGCTAGTTTATTTTTAATTTTTATTTCATACGGGATTCTCATGCAAACGAAAAGCATTTTATACACAGTGGAAACTGTCCTTATTTTCTCCATTCCCCTAATTGCCTTTATGTTTATTAAGGCATACAGAAGCCCCCATTTCATGTGGGAATTTGTGGGGGTAGCCGTGATGCATAGTAATCATTGGCCTAACTATAGTGCCTTTTCAGCATCCTTATATTGTTTTCTCGGTATAGCCAATCTCATCGTTTTTAATCGCGCTTTTCCAAAAAAGAATTTCCAGCTTTCATGGAAATCGATGCTATTCATTGGCATTGTTGGTACCATTACGATTATTTCTACTTATCTTATTCCGATTGGGCTTAATGGCTTTGAAAAAATTGATAGCCTCGTCTATCCCGCAATCACGACTAGTGATACATTACGGATGAAATTTGGCATTGTAGAAAGAGTGCTCTTCATATTTTTTATGTTTTTCTTAGCTGTGACTTTTATTAGTCTTCTGATTCATTGGCATGTGGCAATAGAGCTATGTAAGAACATTTTTTGGCTAAAGAACTTCAAATGGAAAAACACCAATCTCACACCCTATATTTTTATAGGTATCTTTTGGGCTGTGACGATGTTTTTAACAGACTATTTAAATGAGTACACTTTATTAATTTACGCAAAGTATTTTTTTAATTGTCTGCCACCCTTTTTCTTACTGATGTTCATTCTTTTTTGGTTCATTCGAAGGAGGGCAAAAACGGCATGAAGAAATTTTCCAGACAATCTATACCGATTATTTTGTCCATTCTCTTTTTCACCCCATTCCTTTCTAGTTGTGGGTTTAAAGACATTGATAAAAGAATTTTTGTACAAGGGATTGCGATTGATTATACAGATAATGAAGAAAAACCATATAAAGTCACCTTAAAATTAGCAATTCCGACAGGATCTCTTAAAGAGTCTTTGGGAGGAAAATACGCTTATTTATCAAGAGAAGACTCTAGTATAGCAGGGGCCATTCGCATCCTAAAGACCCATACAGATAAGGAACTTGATTTTGGCCATAGCCGAATAATCCTTTTGGGTGAAACGTTATTAAACCATAATGTGGAAGAAGTGATGGACTTTTTATTTAGAAGAAGAGATATTCAAATGGTTGCGTGGGTGGCCGTTGGAGATCCAACAGCAGAAAAAGTCTTAAAGGCAGAACCGAAGACTGAAATGGCTGCTTCCAATGTTTTAACAAACCTTTTTTCTCAAAATGGCGTGGAAAGTGCCTATGTTGTTTCAACTTTTTTATTTGACATGAGGAGAAAATTATTGGAGCCTGGCATTGATCCCGTCTTACCTGTCGTCCAAGTGAATGAAGATGAAAAGAAATTGAAGGCCAATAAATCGGTTGTTTTAAAAGTGAAAAGCAAGCATACCCATCTTTCCAGCAAATTTACAAAGTCCTATAATGTGCTTGCAAACAATAACAATCATTATGACCTCCGAATACAAGAGGAGGATCATCATTTTCTTTTTGCGATTGATTCAGTCAATATAAAATATAAAATTGATACATCTTCCAAAGAAACGCCCACGATTAAACTGAAGATCACATTAAGGGGAATTGTTGAAGAATCATTTGAAGATATGTCCCCTAAAGAATTAGACAAATACAGTCGAATAGCCAGCAAAGCAGCGAAGAAAAACGTTACGGATTTTCTAAAGATGACCCAAGAGGAAAATATTGATCCCATGGGATTCGGATTAAGATATAGAGCCACTAGACTCCATAATCGAGATACTTTCGCCGAATGGAAAGAAATCTATCCGAATCTTCAGTTTGATGTCAATGTCAAAGCATCAGTGGAAAGCACAGGGACAATTGAATAAAAACGAAGCTTGCAAGACCACTACAGAAGGGCTTGCAAGCTTATTAAATTCAAAGTGGTCGATCAGTTGATAGCTCTCTTCCCTTCTCCCCTAAAAGCATGGCGGTGACAGCGAAGGCAATACCAGCCAGGACGATCAACAGCAGAAATACTTGATGTAGGTTTGCTGCTAATTCTGCCCCTTGTAATTGGTCACTTAGCCAAAGTCCAGATACGGCAATACCAATGGTTTGTCCTAAAGTTCGAAATAAATTATTAGAACCCATGGCAGCTCCACGCATATTCCAGCCTACAGCTGATTGAACAACAACGGTAAATAAAGTGGTCGATAAACCAAAGCCAATTCCTAAAATGGCGGTGATCAGCATCATCCATAGTAGACTTGTACTAGATTGAAACAAGCTCATACCGATGCTACCAAGGATGATAAAGACCATTCCAATTAAGGCAATTCGGCCAACCTCTATTTTATTCGTCCATTTGCCAACAAGCATGGCTCCCAATGGCCAGGTCAATGATTGAGGTAACATCGCAATTCCAGATAACGTAGCATTTAAACCCGTCACACCTTGCACCCATAAAGGAATATAAAACGTAACCGCAATCAAAATAAAACCAATCAAAAAGCCGGCTACATTCGATACAACAATCAACCGATTTTTAAATAAAGAAAGTGGTAACATCGGCTCTTTCCCTTTTGATTCAATCCAGATGAAGAAAACAAGACTAATAAAAGCAATCCCAAACATGATGACCATACCACTCGTTAATTGGCGCTCTTCCTTCCACAAATTTAAAGCATATAAAAAGGAAGTCATACTAGCGGCAAAAGTAAAAATCCCCGCATAATCAATCGTCCGCTTTTTCTTTTCGATTTGTTCATGGAGAGAAGTTCCAATTAAAATTAAGGAAATCACTCCAAAAGGGAGATTCATAAAGAAAATCCAATGCCAGGAAATCGAGTCCACAATGAACCCACCTACAAGTGGACCTAGAATACCGGATATTCCCCAAACACTACTGATAAGACCTTGAATTTTCGCACGCATTTCAAAAGTAAAGACATCCCCAATAATCGTCATGGGAATCGTTGCTAGTGCACCTGCACCAATACCTTGAATGATCCGATACACAACAAGCTGATGCATGTTTTGGGAGACGCCTGAGAGCGTCGACCCGACCAAAAAGATTATCACGCCTATGGTAAACATTCGTTTTCTGCCGTACAAATCAGCCATTTTCCCAAAAATCGGTGTGCTAATGACGGTTGCCAGTAAATAGACAGATATGACCCATGTATACAAATGACTGCCGCCCAGATCATCGACGATTTTCGGCATAGCCGTACTGACAATTGTTCCTTCAATAGCGGTTAGAAAGGTTGCGATTAATAAAGCAGCCACAACATAATTCTGCTTTGTTTCCCTTTTCACTGTTCTTTCTCCTCTTCTCTTACATATATCTAAACTCCATTCTAAACCACCACATATAGCTTGTATATGTTTTTCACAAAATAGTGAAGACTGTCAGCTCAGCAACAATTGCAATAGGCTCAACAACAGATTCAGCAAGCACAGACTACTGCTCAATCACAGCAAAATAAAATGCAAGAACAAAAGCGCAAGCGCCTGTTCAGCGACGTACAAATTTGGAGCATAAGGTTCAAAGGCTAAATACGCGCCATCCTGGCGGCAGACTCAATCGCGACGTCCTGTCGCTTCGTCTGCACTAGTACATCCTTGTACGTCGCAACGCCTTTGTGACCAACGTCCTGTTGGCCTGAGATAAAGGAAACACGGCGACGAAGGAGTCGATGTTGACTTATCGTAGGAAGAAGGCGTAAATTTGCTAGTCGCTAGGCGCTGGAGCTGGATGTCAACCGCAACATAAGCAACTTATCTACAAGCTGGGATTTTATAATTTCCTTAGCAATAAGAAAAATGTACAAGGGAAAGTTGAGTCATAGCTTTCCCTTGTACATTTTAAGAATTGGTGATTGTTGCTAATCTCCCCCCTAAATAATCTCCTCATTATAGATTTTCCATTTACGGGGATACTATATTTACTTATGTTCAAAGAGGAGGAGAAAATATGACATCTCATGATCATAGTCTTTTAACGGCTAGTGAATTAGCCATATTATATGGATCTTATGCCAATGACACTGTTTCCATTTGCATGCTTTCTTATTTTTTGGAACATGTGGAAGATCCAGATATTAAGGCTTCTGTAGAGTATGGATTGGAATTATCGAACATGCATATCGCTATAGATAAGGACATTTTCGCACAAGAAGGCCTACCTGTTCCATTGGGGTTCACGGAACAAGATGTGAATGTGCAAGCTCCAAGGCTCTATAGTGACGAATTTATCCTTCATTATGTACAGAATATTGGGATCATGGGGATTAACGCTTACAGTATGGCACTTCCCAAAATGTCCCGCAAGGATTTACGCGATCATTTTACTCAATGTTTGCAATCATCCGCAGAGTTATTTAACCGAACAACCGATATTTCTGTAGAAAAGGGGACCTATGTCCGCCCGCCAACTATTCCTTATCCACAACAAATTGAATTTGTGCATAATCAAAACTTTTTAGGCGGATGGATAGGAGAACAACGGCCACTCACAAGCACAGAAATATCCCTTTTATTTATGAATTTGTACCGAAATTCTTTAGGAAATGCTCTATTAACAGGTTTCTCTCAAATTGCTCAAAAGAAAAAGGTACGGAAATTTATGGCAAGGGGTGCAGAAATTGCTCGCCATCATAGTGATGTATTTGGCAAATTTTTGGATGAAAGCCATGTATCTGCTCCCGTTTCCGGGGATTTCACTGTGATGACCACAGCAGAACCCATTTTTTCGGATAAACTGCTTATGTACCACACAAATGCTTTACAAAATGCCGGAATTGCCTTTTATGGAGAAAGTATTGCAAGTAGTCAAAGAAAAGACCTTATAACAGCGTATAGTCGTTTAATCGTTGAAGCCGGTGAATATTCGGTGGATGGGACCAATATTATGATTGACAATGGATGGCTTGAGAAGCCTCCCTCTGCGCCTGATCGCAGAGAATTAACAAAGGGTTAAGATAATGTGGACGCAAAAGAAAAGCTATTTTGGAGTATTGCCCTTCCCGGTTTTGGACAATTATTAAATAAAAAGTACGTCAAAGGTCTTGTGTTTATTGCATTAGAATTTATCGTGAATGTTATGTCCCGCTTCAATGATGTTATTATTGCCAGTTTCCATGGGAATATGGAGATGGCCATGGAACAAGTGAACTTTCAATGGTTGCTTTTTTATCCCTGTTTGTATTTCTTTGCTATGTGGGATGCTTATAAAGATGCTGGCGGTGGGAAAGAGCCCTATTCTTTTATGCCCTTTGTCTTCTGTGCTTATTTTGTTACGGTTGGCACAATCTACTCAAGCAAACTCACATTCCTCCCGGGCATCATCTGGCTCCCCATGCTTTGTGTCATACCTGGAGTTATTGTTGGATTATTACTTAAAATAATATTGAATAAAATAGAAAAAAAAGCATAAGGTATGTTCATTGTTCGATTAAAATGAATCCCTGCATTTCAATAGAGATTCATTCTGGGCTGACACCGTTTACGGTTCACCGATGGAAAACGCCTTGACTAGCAATAAGCAAATAACCTAAACCAACAGGAAGTCCGGTCTTGACTCTTTTGGGTTCAGGTTATTTGCATTTGAGTGTTAACGCCTTTACACAGTCTACTGTGAATTTCTCCTTTTTTTCAAAAAGAAAACCACGATTGGCTGACAAATAATACATAATGGGTAAAAAATATAAAGAATGTTCTCCGAGAACGTCCTTACATAAAGCGGTTGAGCCCAATTAATGAGGGCCTCCTTTATATCCGAACCATAGGTAAGCATGTTCCAACTTATCGTAACCGGAATTAATAGGCCCATAAATAAAATAGTGATGCCTACAATTTTCAATGTAAATCCCTTCCTTTTTCCAACCAATAGTTTATCTCTCCCCCCTTCTATACCTCACTAATGGATATACAAGAAGTTCTATGATCAGTTATAAATAGAGCCTTTATTGGGCAAAACGATGAATAGGCCTTTATTCGATCCAGTGAAAGGGGGACCTGCCTTTGGAGCCTGCAAAAATTAGCCCATTTCAATTATTCGTTCTTATCCTTCTTTTCCAACTTAGTAGTGCCCTACTTTTTCCCATCGGTATTGAGGCTAAACAAAATGCCTGGTTAGCCATTCTTATTGCTATGGTAGGAGGATTTGCTATATTTTTTATCTATTATGCACTTTATTCCTATTATCCTGATCTATTGCCAACATCTTATACTCAGAAAATCCTTGGTAATTTTTTCGGAAAAATAGTATCTTTTCTTTACATGCTCTTTATTCTCTACTCTACGGCCCGAGCCCTAAGGGATTTTGGTGAAATGCTTGCTGTTATCGGCTATCCCAATACACCACTTATCATCAATCATTTTTTACTGATTTTAGTTGTGATCTATGCTGTTCACAAAGGGATTGAAGTAATAGGAAGGACAGGTGAAATTCTTTTTGTTTTTATTTATGTTTTAGCTATTCTTGGCTTTATCTTTATTATTTCTTCTGATTTAATCAATTTAAGTAATTTAAAGCCCTTCTTAGAGGATGGGATTTTTCCCGTTGCCAAAGTGGCTCTTACACAGGTTGTTTTTTTTCCATTCGGGCCAGTATTCGTCTATTCGATGATTTTTCCTTATGTCAATCAATCAAAGAAAATAAAAAAAGCAAGTCTATTAGCCATCGGACTGGTCGGGATTAACTTAGCGATTAGCACCCTTATTAATATAAGCGTACTCGGTGTGGACAAAATCGAGCGTACTCAAATTCCTCTGCTCAACACCGTTCAAGCAATCGAAATTGCAGAGTTTTTGCAAAGACTGGATATTTTTTTCATGTTGTCCATCATCATTCTTGGCTTTTTCAAAGTAGCTATTTACTTTTATGTCGTTGTGATTGGCACAGCCGATCTTTTCCGTATCAAAAAACCTGCACAGCTTGCCTTTCCTTTATCATTTGTTGTGCTTTTTCTATCGATTGTCATTGCCAATAATGCTTTGGAACATATTGAGGAAGGAAAAGCCATCTCTTCCTTATATATTGATTTCCCTCTTCAAGTTATGATTCCAGCTTTGCTTTTGCTCATAGCCTTTTTTAAAAATAAAAAAAAGAAAAAATAAGGAAGCTCAAATCCCACTTTTTTATTGGTATTGAGCTTCGATCATCTATTTAGATAGGTTAGTGCCTCTTATATTTAAAAGGATTGCTTCTTAGTCCAGTTCCAGTGATCGTGGCATCGACCTCAATTTCAACTTTCATATCAGGAAAATATTGCTCATCCCAATTTTTCTTCATCTTCTTCCAAGCATCGGGATGGGATTGATAGACTTTTTCACCAAAACCAAAAATATCGGATTTGTAGCTTTGAACTTCTTCTATTGTGGAACGAACCATAGATTCAACGGCTTTTTCTGTCTCCCTTTCTATTTGGTTGCGTATTTGTCTGTCCTTAATATTGATTGGTACATTCACCTCCCCTAGGTCCCCCTGCATCTGAATATTAATCTTCGCTGTTATTTGATCTTCCACATATTCAAGTGCAACCTTCGTTTTTTCTCGAACCACTTGAAAGGAAATCACATCTTTTTGTTCCTGCCAATCTACTGCAATATTTGAGGTGCGAATTTTATTCATGACCCAAGCCACTCCTCTTGCTCGTTCACCGTCAAGCCAGCCAATTAATTTTCCATTGTTAAAAATACCTAGGCCACTTGCACGAAGAACGGTTGCCGGTTCCGTATTTTTCAAATTATCCACTGACTTTCCAACCTCTTTATGACCATGTACGGAGAAGCTTGGAATGATAGGCTCTTTTCCGGCACTCGTCAAAGCATTGAGGAGCTCCCGAATATTAATGGGCCATTGCGCCCCCCATAGCTGCCCTGAATACTCCAATGTCTTGGTCACCTTATTTGCAGGTATTTTATCAATGGGCGTCGTTATTTGCATTAATTCGCTGGCTGTTGTGTTCCGCGCGATGATTACCTTCGCTGTATCGCGAAATCGATCATCTCGATCTAAACCATCTAAAAACACACCAAAGCCCTCTTCCTTTGCCAATTCCTCCCCAACAACAACCAAATTTGCATGTGAATAAAATAAAGTCCGTGAAATTTCCTCGGACGCACGACGGCTAATCTCGACGGTATTCTTACCTGTGATTTGATATACCGTGACATTTGCTGCCTCCGAAGCGGATCCCCCCTGCAATCCCCCGGCAACATTCCCTGGATTTACAATTTGAAAGGTACCAATATATTGATTATCTTCTCCCTTATCAAAACCAATGGCAGCGACAAATGCGATATCTGTCAATTCTCGTTTATCCCAACAACCAGCAAGAAAAAGTAGTGATATAAGAAGGATGAAGCTAAGCTTTACTTTACGAATCATTGGAATCCCCCTTTTTAAGATTCCTATTCATTATGCTTCGAGCTGTCGGGGGGCTAGGTTTTGCCATGTTCTCTGCATGGGTTTGTGTTCCCTTTTTCATAATGAGATTGGCCCTTTGTCTTGTTGCCCATAAAGGAAAACGAATTAAACTATCCCCTAAATTCCCAACTGTAACAGGAGCCAGCGGTGTCATATACGGAACACCCAGGGAGCGTAAACTTGTTAAGTGAAGAATTAATAAAATGATCCCTAAAATCACACCATATAAACCAAAAGTTGCTGCTATCACCATGAAGAAGAAACGAATTAAACGGGCCGAAATCGCCATTGCGAAAGAGGGAGTTGCAAAATTGGCAATGGCCGTTATCGAAACGATAATCACCATGGCCGGAGAGACGATCCCCGCTTGAACAGCAGCCTGACCAATAACAAGAGCTCCTACGATAGAAATAGCAGATCCAACGGGGCGAGGCATTCGCACACCCGCTTCCCGTAAAATTTCAAATGTAATTTCCATCATGACTGCTTCCACAAATGCTGGGAATGGAACTGTTTCTCGCTGTGCAGCGATAATAATTGCCAATTCCGTTGGAATCATCTCTTGATGAAAGGTAGTCGCCGCAATATAAATGGATGGCGCAATAATTGATAAAAAAAAACGTGATAAGCCGCAAGAACCTTAGTGCCGTTGCCATATCAAATCGAGCATAATAATCTTCAACAGACTGAAAAAATTGAATAAATACGGCCGGTGCTAATAAAACAAAAGGAGTTCCATCAACAAAGATTGCTACCCTTCCTTCTAAAATATTTCCTGCTACGGAATCCGGTCTTTCAGTGTGGTACAAAGTTGGAAAAGTCGTCCATACTTGGTCTTCAATTAATTGTTCAATATATCCCGATTCCAAAATGGCATCAATTTCAATTCTTTGCAAACGACTTCGAACTTCTGCAACAATGTCCTCTTTCACAACACCATTCAAATACATGATTTCCACATTGGTTTTCGATTGTTTGCCAATTTTCATTGATTCTGTCCAGAGATTTGGATTACGAATCCTTTTCCTAACAAGTGAGGTGTTCGTGCGAAGAGATTCCGTGAACCCATCCCGAGGACCGCGCACAGAAACCTGGCTTTCCGGTTCTTCTATTGAACGCTGTTCCCCACCTTGTGTATCAATCATGATCACTTCGTCGATTCCATCAATAAGAAGAATGGTATTCCCATCCATTAACGCTGTATATAATTGTTCCCATTGTTTTGATTTTTGAATAGGCCCCATTGCAACAACTTCTGACGTAAGAGTCTTCAAAAATTCTTCAGGGGCCCGCTCTGTCTTAACATCTGAATCCAAAATCGAATCGACAATGAAGTCATGGATTGATGTATCGTTAACAATTCCTTCTACATAAGCAATTGCCACGGACAACATGGGCTCACCGAGCTCTAGTTCCCTTATGACAATATCTGAGCTGTTCCCTGTGTCATTCTTTATTTTTTGGACCGTATCGGATAATGTAGAACCTAGTAAGTCCGTATGGGATTTGTTGTTTAGATTTCCTGAATCACCATTTTTTTTCTTAAATAAAGAAAACATGACAAAAAATCCCTTCCATTTTTCCTATAGCATCCGTTAATCGTTCCGTTTTTATACACGTTTCCTATTTCTATCCAACGAACAAAGGCGCAAGCGCCCGTTTAGCGACGTACAAACTTTTTAGGGGCCTGACGAGATAAAGGAAACACAGTGAGCCACGAAAAGCGGAAGGCGGTTGTTCAGGGGCGACAAGCAAATAACCTGGAATCCCGGAAGGGCGTTCTTTCCCTTCCAGGATTCCAGGTTATTTGACCTCGAGCCCCTACCGTCTGCAGCTAGACATTGAAAGGCGAGCTGATGTTGACTTATCGTAGGAAGGCACCGAAAGTTTGCTAGTCGCTGGGCGCTGGAGCCAGACGTCAATACCCACTATTAGATCTTATCCGCAAGCTAGAATTTTATAGTTTCCTTAACAACTAAGAAAAGCGCAAGGCGCCCGCCTAGGGGATGAACGGCTAAGTTCGCGCCGTTCTGACCAACATCCTGTTGGCCCGCGACAAGCAAATGTTCCTGAACCTAGAAAGGGTGCATTTTCCCTTTCTAGGTTCAGGGTTATTTGACCTCGAGCCGATGGCGCCTGGAGCTGGCTCCAAACACTAGCCAATTTTTATACTTTCTAAAAAGGGGCTGTCCAGAAAGTCGTTGAAAAACGACTTCCTGTGACAACCTTTCCTATTTTTACTAAAAATACATACAAAAAAATCGCCCTTTCTAGTAGAATGAAGTTACCACACAACACTCAAGAAAGGA
>NZ_BORB01000040.1:0-37464 GCF_018332955.1 Lederbergia ruris | reverse complement strand
GGAATCTGCGGAATTGGATTATTCATTGCAATCACCCCACGGTATTCATACCCTTACCCTTCGATAGGACGTGGGGGAATTCCTGCAAAAAAAGATTTTAGGCTTTTAAAGGGGCGCGGAATATGGGTAATATGATTGTTTTTTTTTTATTTTTCGAGGACCGAATGCAAATGGTTTTGTTTTGTCTGCCGCTATGGGGATAATTGCAATTGTTGGTATTTTCGTTGCCCTTCGCTCAAAATACGTTACATTGTATATTATTTTAAATGTGATGTTATTGATATTTTTACTAATTCTTATATTTGTCTTACTCGTAAGCTATGGCAGAGTTATGTCCTGACTTTGCAGTTAAAACAAAGCTTTATGGGCAGTAGGATTCTTTTATCCTTTAAAGGCTATTAAGATACGAAAAAGCACATGCCTATTCTTTAGGTCGCGTGCTTTTCATTCTTTTGTAGGTTTCATAGAACATCAATAATGTTAAGGATATAAAAGAAGCAATAAGTAATGACAAGCTGATTACGCCTAGTCCCATACCTTCCCAGCCACCGATCACAAAACTTAAAACAAATAATGCTAAGCCTATCAATAATGTTACTCCAGGAACGAAGACTCTTTTCCTTTTGAAAAGCAAAAATGAAACTATCGTTATGAATAAAGCTAAGCCAGCTGTCACTAAAGAGAAGGTTGAAATCCCATCCATTTTACGTTCTTCTCCTATCAATGCAAGCATATCCCACCCGCTGGGAACGAATTGCTTCCTTATTTTTCCTATGATATCTAATGTTCACGCACGTTCCGTTTTTATCTTCATACCCATAAGTGCAAAGTTCCCTGTCGTGTAATAAAGCTCCTTTTCAATAAATGCAGCATTCGTACTATATTTATGAATATAACATAATTTTATTTTCCATTTTCTTTTTGAAATAAAGTTTAAACGAAAGGTTTTGAACTCATTTTCTGTGATAGATGCACTTTCAATCTAGCCCGCTCCTTTAATTTAAAAAAATCATAAAAAACCTCTTGCTCAATTTTCATATTTATGTATAATAATCTGGTGGTAAACTTTAAGTTGTGTATAAGTAAACTTTATTGAGTGTTAGTTTACTATCATTAAACTAAAATGAGGTCTTTTAAAGATGGAAATCGGGAAGAAAATTAAAACATTGCGATTGAAAAAAGGGTTAACGCAAGAGGAATTAGGCGAGCGAACAGATTTAAGTAAAGGGTATATTTCTCAGCTTGAACGAGATTTAAGTTCTCCTTCCATGGAAACTTTTTTTGCGATTTTAGAAGTATTAGGCTGTACCCCGAAGCAATTTTTTGATGAGGAAGAGCGTGAACAACGAGTTGTGTATGAGGAAGAGGTGCAAACGGATTTTAAGGATGAGGAAAAAGGGTATGAAATCACATGGCTTGTTCCTGAATCCAATGAAATGGAGATGGAGCCGATTTGGTTAACCTTAAGCGAAAAAGGGGAGTTTAAGGAATTCGAACCTTCTTTATCCGAGACTTTTGCTTATGTATTGAAAGGCGAGGTCATGATTACACTTGGAAAGAGAACTTATTTTGCGAAAGCCGGGGAATCAATCTACTTCCAAGCTTCTGATACACATCAAATTAGCAATGTACATAAAGGTTTAAGTGAATTAATTTTGGTTGCGACAGAATCTTATTTGTGACACGGCCAACTGGAAGAGACGGAGGGAGTACATATGGCAGAACAAGCAATTATTCGTTTTGAACATGTATCAAAATATTTTGATGATGATTTAATCTTAGATGATGTGTCATTTGAAATGGAACGCGGTAAATTTTATACACTACTAGGTCCATCAGGTTGTGGAAAGACAACAATATTACGTTTAATCGCGGGGTTTATTGAACCAACAAACGGAAGTATTTTCTTTAATGGCAAGAAAATCAATCGGATTCCAGCTAATAAACGCCAGGTCAATACCGTGTTTCAAGACTATGCGCTTTTTCCTCATTTAAATGTGTTTGAAAATGTCGCTTTTGGATTGAGGATCAAAAAGTTGAAAAACAATGTGATTGAGGAAAAGGTAAAACAGGCCTTAAAATTTGTTAATTTAGCGGGTTATGAAAACAGGGAAATCACAGAAATGTCCGGTGGGCAAAGGCAGCGTGTCGCAATTGCCCGCGCAATTGTCAATGAACCTGAAGTGATTTTGTTAGATGAACCATTGTCTGCTTTAGATCTAAAATTACGAACAGAAATGCAATATGAACTTCGAGAGTTGCAACAACGTTTAGGGATTACCTTTATATTTGTCACCCATGATCAGGAAGAAGCACTGGCAATGTCAGATGAGATTTTTGTCTTGAATCAAGGGAAGATCCAGCAAAGTGGAACTCCAATTGATATTTATGATGAACCAATCAATCGTTTTGTCGCTGATTTTATTGGCGAATCGAATATTGTTTCTGGAAAAATGGTTGAAGACTTTTTGGTTGAATTTACGGGGAAACAATATGAGTGTGTCGACCAAGGATTTCATGACAATGAACCGGTGGAAATTGTGATTCGGCCTGAGGACTTAGAAATTACGTCCCCGGAACAGGGGAAATTCCGCGTTACGGTCGATACCTTGCTCTTCAGAGGGGTTCATTATGAAATAGTTTGTTATGACCAGGAAGGCAATGAGTGGTTAGTTCACTCAACGAAAAAAGCAAAGCCAGGAGATCAAATCGGCCTTTATTTTGATCCGGAAGCCATTCATGTTATGCGTTTAGGAGAAACAGAAGAGGAGTTTGATAAGCGTTTAGAGGCCTATGATGAGGTGCGCCATGCAGAGTAAGAAAATGCGGACCATTTATTTAATCCCCTATGTGCTTTGGATCGTCCTATTCGTTATCACACCGATCTTATTAGTTGTGTATTACTCCTTTTTTGATATTGAGGGTAATCTGACTCTGAGTAATTACCAAAAATTCTTTACACCTGTCTACTTAAAAATGACGCTTAGTTCTTTTTGGTATGCTTTTTTGATTACATTATTTTGTTTACTGATTTCTTATCCAACTGCTTATTTATTAACTAAAGCCAAACATCGGCAATTATGGCTTTTGCTGATCATTCTGCCATCATGGATTAATTTATTATTAAAAGCGTATGCCTTTTTAGGGTTATTCGGAGCTTATGGACCAGCAAATCATCTATTAGATGTGATCGGCGTCGGCTCACGGCAAATTCTTTTTACGGATTTTAGCTTTATTTTTGTATCAGTTTATATCTTTATTCCCTTTATGATTTTGCCGATTTACAATGCTTTGGAAAAACTTAATCCATCCTATATTTATGCAGCGAGCGACCTTGGGGCGAGTGGATGGATGACATTTAGACGCGTGATTTTTCCTTTAACATTAGCTGGTGTGAAATCTGGTTGTCAGGCAGTTTTTATTCCATCTCTGTCTTTATTTATGATTACAAGATTAATTGCCGGAAACCGTGTGATTACGTTAGGAACAGCGATTGAACAACATTTTCTTGTTACGCAAGATTGGGGTATGGGCTCGACAATCGCGGTCTTTTTAATCATTGCGATGGCGGTCATTATGATCCTGACAGGTCAACGAAAGCGGGGTGACTTGGCATGAAAGGGAAAGCAAAAATAGCGAATCTTTATTTGGTGCTTGTCTTTTTTATTCTGTACGCGCCTATTTTATATCTAATGTTTTATTCCTTTAATAGTGGCGGCTCGATGCGCAATTTTGCCGGATTTACTTGGGAATATTATGTCAATGTTTTTAAAGACACGCGGTTAATTATTATTGCATTAAATACATTGGTGATTGCTCTTCTTTCGGCTGCGATTTCCACCATTCTTGGTATTTTTGGAGCGCTTGCGATGATGTATGTGAGGAAAATGCAGACAAAACAAACTTTGCAAACCTTGAATAATGTGTTGATCGTCAGTCCTGATGTCATCATTGGTGCTTCTTTTCTGATTATGTTTACAATGATCGGGATTAAGCTCGGGTTTACATCTGTTTTGCTTTCACATATCGCTTTTAGTGTACCAATTGTGGTGATTATGGTATTGCCAAAATTACAGGAAATGAGCTCTACATTGATTGACGCGGCAAAAGATTTAGGGGCAACCAATTGGGATGTTTTATCAAAGGTGATTTTGCCTTATATTACCCCAGGTGTATTTGCCGGTTTTTTTATGGCATTGACCTATTCACTGGATGATTTTGCTGTGACCTTTTTTGTTACAGGAAATGGCTTTTCTACGTTATCTGTAGAAATTTATTCGCGGGCACGGCAAGGGATTTCTTTAGAGATCAATGCGTTATCTACATTAATATTTCTAATTACACTTGTGCTTGTTTTAGGGTATTACTACGTGAATCAGCGCAATGCTAAACCTTCTGGCCAAGGGGTGAGAAAATCATGAAACAAATCATACGCATTTTTGTCCCTGTTATTGTGCTTGCTTTTGGGCTGATGTATCTTGCCTCGCACTTGAATTCAGCTCAAGGTTTTACGGGAGGCAATACGTTAAATGTATACAATTGGGGAGATTATATCGATCCAGAATTGATTGATCAATTCGAAGAAGAAACAGGCATGAAGGTCATTTATCAAACTTTTGATTCGAATGAAGCGATGATGACGAAAATTTCCCAAGGGGGAACGGCGTATGATATTACGGTTCCGTCAGAATATGCGATCAGCAAGATGAAGGAAGAGGGCATGCTGCTTCCACTCGATCATGAAAAGATCCCTAATTTAAAATATATAGATCCTCGTTTCTTGGATTTATCGTTTGATCCGAAAAATGAGTATTCCATTCCGTATTTTTGGGGTACCTTTGGGGTTATTTATAATTCGAAAATGTTAGATGGGAAGACCTTCACAAGCTGGGAAGACTTATGGAGCCCAGAATTTAAAAACCAAATCTTCCTTGTGGATGGAGCCAGAGAAGTGATTGGAATGGGCCTCAATAGTCTTGGCTATTCTTTGAACGATACGAATAAAGCACACCTCTTAGAAGCAAAGCAAAAGCTAGATCAGCTTACACCGAATGTGAAAGCAATTATTGGTGATGAAATCAAACTTTTACTGGCGAACGAAGAAGCGGCCATTGGGGTGACTTGGTCTGGGGAAGCGGCTGATGTTATGTCGGAAAATGAAGATGTCGACTATGTCGTCCCTGAGGAAGGCTCCAATTTGTGGTTTGATAATATGGTGATCCCGAAATCAGCCCAAAATGTAGAAGGAGCATATAAATTTATTAATTTTATGCTCGATCCCGAAAATGCGGCCCAGAATGCGGACTATGTTGGCTACTCTACACCTAACCAGAAGGCGCTAGATTACTTAGATGAAGAGGTTGTGAATGACCAACGTTTTTACCCAGATCCTGAACTAACTGAGAGGCTAGAAGTCTATGATAATTTAGGGAAAAGAATGTTGGCTTACTATAATGATTTATATTTAGAATTTAAAATGCATCGAAAATAGGTTGCCATAGCCGGCAACCTTTTCTAATGGGGATTTACCCATCTAAATCAATAGATAAAAATTTGACGAAAAATCTTTTCATTTTTTAATTTTTCTCTATGGCTGGTATGATCATGATGGAAACGGATACAGCATGAAATGTGCGGTTTTTAAAAGGTAAAACATTCTGAAAATCCCTTGACCTTTCGCCAATACCGCGGTATTATAGGAACAATTTAATAAATCAAAACTGACTGAAAAAAGCAAAAGCGCAAGCGCCTGTTCAGCGACGTACAAATTTGGAGAATAAGGTTCAAAGGCTAAATACGCGCCGTCTTGGCGCAACGCCTTTGTGACCAACCTCCTGTTGGCCTGAGATAAAGGAAACACGGCGAAGAATGAGCCGATGTTGACTTATCGTAGGAAGAAGACGTAAATTTGCTAGTTGCTAGTCGCTAGGCGCTGGAGCTGGATGATGAAACACAAAATTAGAAGTTATTCACAAGCTAGGATTTTATAAACCTACGCAATAAATATCCGATGAAAGGGGCGAATAATTTGAGTGAACAATTGATCTTCCTCAACGGAGAATTCGTAAAAAAAGAAGACGCCGTTGTTTCTGTCTATGATCATGGGTTCCTGTATGGAGATGGAATCTTCGAAGGGATTCGTGCATATTCAGGAAATGTATTCCGCTTAGATGAACATTTGACACGTTTGTATGACTCGGCGAAGTCCATCATGTTAACCATTCCGTATTCAAAAGAGGAGATGACTAACATTGTTGTAAAAACACTCCGCCAAAATGAGCTCAATGATGGCTATGTTCGCCTCGTAGTATCCCGTGGTGTAGGAGATCTTGGATTAAGCCCCTATACATGTGAGAAACCAACTGTACTGGTCATTGCTGAACCATTACGCATTTATCCTAAAGAGCTATATGAAACCGGACTTGAAATTATTACAGTGGCAACAAGGCGCAACCGTTCCGATGCCTTAAGTCCAATGGTAAAAACACTCAACTACTTAAATAATGTATTGGTTAAAATTGAAGCTTCATTAGCCGGTGTTTCCGAAGCCCTTATGTTAAATGATCAAGGTTATGTTGCAGAGGGATCGGCTGATAATATATTCATAGTGAAAGATGGAAAGTTAAAAACACCGCCCGGGTATGTAGGAGCACTTGTCGGAATTACGAGAAATGCTATTATGGAATTAGCGCAAGCCAAAGGTTACGAAATGGTAGAGGGCGTTTTTACTAGACATGAAGTGTACACAGCGGATGAGGTATTTTTAACAGGTACCGCTGCAGAAGTCATTCCTGTTACAAAAGTGGATGGTCGCGTTGTGGGAGATGGCAACCCCGGGCCAGTCACGAGTGACTTGTCAGAAAGTTTCCGCGAATTAACGGTGACGGATGGAGTCAAAATTCATGATGAGTCGTTAAATGTTGGCTAAATTTGCCTCTAACAAGAACAGGGCTCGCGCTATTGGTGAAACTGTCATAACAGGAGATGTAATAAATGAGAAGTGATATGATCAAAAAGGGGATTGACCGGGCCCCGCATAGGAGTTTATTGTATGCTACAGGTCTTAAAACAAAAGATTTAGAGAAACCTTTTATAGGTGTCTGTAATTCATATATTGATATTATTCCAGGTCATAAGCATTTAAATACTTTTGCAGAAGTCGTCAAAGAAGCGATTTGGGAAGCGGGCGGTGTTCCATTTGAGTTTAATACGATTGGCGTAGATGATGGAATTGCGATGGGCCATATCGGAATGCGTTATTCCTTACCAAGTCGAGAAATTATTGCTGATGCAGCTGAGACTGTGATTAATGCTCACTGGTTTGACGGAGTATTTTATATTCCCAATTGCGATAAGATCACTCCCGGAATGTTGATGGCTGCTTTTAGAACCAATGTTCCATCTATCTTTGTATCAGGCGGCCCAATGGAAGGTGGTATTTCCTCTGATGGGAAACCACTAACATTGACGTCCGTTTTTGAAGGTGTCGGGGCTTTCCATGCTGGGAAAATGTCAGAGGAAAAATTGCTTGACATTGAACAGAATGCCTGTCCGACTTGTGGATCCTGTTCAGGAATGTTTACAGCCAATTCAATGAACTCTTTGATGGAAATGCTGGGTGTGACAGTTCCGGGAAATGGAACGATCGTTGCGACCTCCAATGAACGTCATAAATTAATTAAAGAAGCAGCCAAACAATTGATTCGTATGGTGAAAGAAGATGTGAAGCCACGTGATTTGGTCACAGACCAAACGATTGATGATTGTTTTGCACTGGACATGGCCATGGGAGGGTCAACCAATACGGTTCTTCATACATTAGCCATTGCCCATGAAGCAGGTCTAGATTATGACTTATCACGAATTAATAAAGTGGCCGAAAGGGTACCTTACTTAGCAAAAATCGCGCCAGCTTCTGATTATACGATGCAGGATGTGCATGATGCTGGTGGGATTAGCGCCATTATTCGCGAATTATGTGAAATTGGGGCGATTGAAAGAGATCGAATTACGGTGACAGGAAAAACGGTCTATGAAAATGTAAAAGATCATGTGATTAAGAACCCTGCAGTCATAAGACCGAAAGAAAATCCATATAGTCCTGTAGGTGGCTTATCGATTTTATATGGAAATATTGCTCCGAATGGCGGCGTGATAAAAGTCGGTGCTGTCGATCCGTCGATTAAAACTTTTACAGGAAAAGCTGTCGTATATGAGTCACAAGATGAAGCTCAAGAAGGAATAAATAATGGTACGGTAAAAGCGGGAGATGTAGTCGTCATCCGCTATGAAGGACCTAAAGGTGGACCCGGAATGCCGGAAATGCTCTCACCAACTTCAGCGATCGCTGGAAGAGGATTGGATAAAGATGTAGCCTTAATTACGGACGGAAGATTTTCTGGAGCATCAAGAGGGATTTCCATCGGCCATATTTCTCCAGAAGCAGCTGAAGGCGGTCCGATTGCTTTAGTAGAAGATGGAGATGAAATTGTCATTGATCTGACTAATCGTACCATTCAATTGAATGTCGATGAAGAGACATTGGCAAAACGCCAAGCCAACTTAAAACCTTTTGAACCAAAGATTAAAAGAGGCTATTTGGCTAGATATTCTAAATTAGTCACTTCCGCTAGCACTGGCGGAGTGATGAAAATATAGAATAATACAAACGAAAGAGTAAAGACTACATTTTAATATAAATTGCATGTTCAAAAAGAAGGATTTAAAGTCTTTTTTGAATATCACAGAAAAGCTATGAAAAGGTAAAAATGAATGGACCCACTGTATTACCAGAGAGTCGGCACTGCTGGAAACCGACAATGCAGCCATTCGTGACATCGCCTTGGAGCAGGTACCCTGAAAACAATTGTGATTATGGGTACACGGGGATTTTCAAGTCCTCGTTATCAATGAGTGGCAATAGTCGCTCCTGAGTCAGTGAATTTCACTGAAAAGTAGGGTGGTACCATGAAAGTTTTTTCATCCCTGCATAAAAGGTTCTCCTTTTGTGTGGGCTGAGAAAGCTTTTTTATTTACTCTTTTTTACTCTTATATGTAATTCCAATCCGGAATGTATGAATGTTGCAATTTTTAAAGAATGGATTGAATTTTTTCGCAAATCGGTGAATTCCATGCATGAATGGTCGGATTTATGATATGTTTTAAAAAATGATAATTTGAAAGGATGAAGCTTGCAGTGAGTATGGGAATCCAAATGGAAGCAAATAACCAAAATACAGCCACTGAAGCCAAAGGAAAAATGAAAACCGGAGCAGATTTGTTTATTGAGACATTACAAAAAGAGAATGTAGAAGTTATTTTTGGTTATCCAGGAGGGGCTGTACTCCCAATCTACGATGCCCTGCATAAAAATCCTATGAATCATGTGTTGACTAGGCATGAGCAAGGAGCCATTCACGCGGCAGAGGGATATGCGCGGGTAACGGGAAAACCGGGAGTGGTGATCGCCACATCTGGTCCTGGAGCAACCAATTTAGTGACAGGAATTGCCGATGCCATGATGGATTCATTGCCCCTTGTTGTGTTCACGGGGCAAGTAGGAAGCTCCCTTTTGGGGACAGATGCTTTCCAAGAATCAGACATTGTAGGGATTACAATGCCGATTACCAAGCATAGCTACCAGGTAAAGGATTTAAAAGATATTGGGCGGATTGTGAAAGAAGCCTTCCATATTGCTTCAACTGGTCGCCCAGGTCCTGTTTTAATTGATATTCCGAGAGATATTGCCACCCAGTTAGCAGGTGACTATCCGGAAGCAAGTATTCAACTACCGGGATATCAACCAACAACAAAACCGAATTATTTACAATTACAAAAGCTTGCTAGTCTCATGAGCAATGCTAAAAAGCCATTAATTCTTGCTGGGGCGGGAGTTTTATTTGCTAAAGCTCACAAGGAGTTTCAGGAATTTGTTGAAAAAACGGGCTATCCAGTTGTCAATACTTTACTAGGATTAGGAACCATTCCTGGCGACCATGAACAGTTTTTGGGAATGGGTGGCATGCATGGAACGTATACGTCGAATATGGCGATTACCGATTGCGACCTGCTAATTAATATTGGGGCACGGTTTGATGATCGCTTGACTGGAAATCTAGCCTATTTTGCTCCGAATGCAACGGTCGCCCATATCGATATCGACCCAGCAGAAATTGGCAAAAATGTCCCGACAGCTGTTCCGATTGTTGGAGATGCGAAGGTTGTGTTAGAAGAACTATTGAAAATGGACTATAACCTTCCTGATTTTTCGGAATGGATGAAGCAATTGCAAGAAAACAAGGAGAAATACCCATTTAAAAAGCCTAGCTCACCTGAAGGAAAACTTTCCTCACCACATGTGATTGAAATGATTCATGAACTTACGGGTGGAGAGGCGATTGTAACAACTGATGTTGGGCAGCATCAAATGTGGGCAGCGCAATACTATCCCTTCAATGGTCCTCATAATTGGGTGACATCTGGAGGACTTGGAACAATGGGCTTTGGTTTCCCCGCTGCTATTGGAGCACAATTAGCAGCACCCGAGCAAACAGTCGTAGCTGTAACGGGGGATGGCGGATTCCAGATGACTTTACAGGAATTGGCTGTTATAAAAGAACTAAATTTGCCAGTGAAGGTTGTCATTATCAATAATGCTTGTTTGGGGATGGTTCGTCAGTGGCAAGAAAAGTTTCATGGAAAACGTTATTCGCATTCTTTAATGCCTGATCAGCCTGACTTTGTTAAATTGGCTGAGGCATATGGAATAAAAGGTTATAGATGTGCAACTGCAGAAGAAGCAAGAAAGACATTGGAGGAAGCATTTCAATTCCCAGGGCCTGCATTAATCGATTGCCGTGTGGTCCAGGAAGAATTGGTTTATCCAATGGTTCCAACAGGAAAAGGACTTCATGAAATGATTGGGGTGGGAGAATGAAACCGATGAAACGAGTTCTTACCGTAACCGTCAATAATAATAGTGGGGTATTGAATCGAGTCACGGGATTATTTGCAAAAAGGCAATTTAATATTGAAAGTATCACGGTAGGTCCAACTGAAAATCCTGCGGTTTCAAAAATTACTTTCATTGTACCGATGGATGATCCGGCAAAAATGGAACAATTAGTGAAGCAATTGCAAAAGCAAATTGATGTACTGAAGGTTTCCGATATTACCGATAAGTCAATCGTAACAAGAGAATTAGCCCTAATAAAAGTACAGTGCCCACCACCTGTCAGAAGTGAAGTGTACAGCATTATTGAACCTTTCAGAGCGACGGTGATTGATATGGGGAAAAACAATATCACTGTACAAGTAACTGGAGAACCTAATAAAGTGGAAGCTTTTATTGAGTTGCTTAAGCCTTATGGCATTAAAGATATATCTAGAACAGGGGTTACAGCCTTTGTCCGCGAATATCAAAAGCAAGAATCAGCACAACTATCTATTCTACAATTATAAAAACTAGGAGATGAATGAAAAATGGCAAAAGTATATTACAATAACGAAATCGATGAACAAATTTTAGTAGGTAAAAAGATTGCGATTCTAGGATATGGCTCACAAGGTCATGCACATGCTAGTAACTTGAAGGATAGCGGATTTAACGTAATCGTTGGTGTAAGACCTGGGAAATCCTTTGACCAAGCGGTTGAAGATGGTCATGAGGTTTATACAGTACGTGAGGCTTCAGCGCAAGCAGATATCATTATGATCCTTCTTCCAGATGAGCGCCAAGTTCCTGTATATGAAAATGAAGTGAAACCTGAACTTAAGGATGGAAAAGCACTTGTCTTTGCCCATGGTTTTAATATTCATTTTAACCAAATTGTCCCTCCATCCAATGTAGATGTATTTCTAGCAGCTCCGAAGGGACCAGGACATCTTGTTCGTCGTACATTCGAACAAGGCGCTGGAGTGCCAGCACTGTTTGCGGTATACCAAGATGCAACTGGAAAGGCAAGAGATATTGCCCTTGCTTATACAAAAGGAATTGGAGCAGCTCGTGCCGGAGTTCTTGAAACAACCTTTAAAGAAGAAACAGAAACAGATCTATTTGGAGAGCAAGCAGTACTTTGTGGTGGAACAACTGCGCTTGTAAAAGCTGGATTCGAAACACTTGTGGAAGCTGGTTATCAACCAGAACTTGCCTACTTTGAGTGTTTGCATGAATTGAAATTGATTGTAGACCTTATGTATGAAGATGGTCTTGCTGGTATGCGTTATTCGATCTCTGATACAGCACAATGGGGAGACTTTGTATCTGGACCACGTGTTGTTGATGCAGGTACAAAAGAGCGCATGAAAGAAATCTTGGATGATATTCAAACAGGTAAATTTGCAAAAGGGTGGATCTTGGAAAACCAATTGAACCGTCCAGAGTATAACGCGATTAATCGTCGCGAAAATGAGCATTTGATCGAGAAAGTAGGTCAAGAACTACGCGAAATGATGCCATTTGTAAAAGCAGGCAAAAAGAAATCCAAGGAAGTGGTGACAAGTGCGAAAAATTGACATCTATGACACTACCTTGCGTGATGGGGAACAATCTCCAGGCGTCAATCTAAATTCTATCGAAAAGCTTGAGATAGCGAAACAACTAGAAAGACTTGGGGTAGACATTATCGAGGCGGGATTTCCCGCCGCCTCCCCAGGTGATCTAGAATCGGTGAAACAAATTGCCTCAACCGTTAAGAATTCGACTGTGACAGGTCTTGCTAGAACCGTAAAATCAGATATTGATGCTGCTTGGGAAGCTCTGAAAGTAGCTGAGAACCCTCGATTGCATATCTTTATTGCAACCTCACCAATTCATATGACACACAAGCTAAAGAAAACACCTGAACAGGTTGTAGCGACAGCTGTGGAAAGTATTCAATATGCAAAGCAATTTTTTCCACGTGTACAATGGTCTGCGGAAGATGCCTTCCGTTCAGATCGTGAATTCCTAGCTCATATTGTGGAGCAGGCGATCACAGCAGGTGCTTCCGTTGTGAATATTCCAGACACAGTGGGCTATGCGACACCGCAGGAATATGGGGCTTTGTTTAAATTTTTGAAAGAAAATGTTCCCAATATTGAGCAAGCCAAATTATCGGCTCATTGTCACAATGATTTAGGAATGGCGGTGGCGAATACATTAGCTGCGATTGAAAATGGTGCTGATCAGGTAGAAGGAACGATTAACGGGATCGGTGAAAGAGCAGGAAATGTTGCTTTGGAAGAAGTAGCGGTTGCTCTTTATACTAGGCAAGATTTCTATGAAAATATTAAAACAGATTTAACATTAAATGAAATTAAACGTACAAGTCAACTTGTTAGTAAATTGACAGGTATGCATATACAAGCAAACAAAGCGGTGGTTGGGAAAAACGCCTTCGCCCATGAATCAGGTATTCATCAGGATGGTGTGTTGAAAGAACCAACAACCTATGAAATCATCACTCCTGAATTAATTGGAGAGGCTTCAAACAATTTAGTGATGGGGAAACACTCTGGTCGCCACGCTTTCCAAGATCGGGCTAAATCCCTTGGATTTGAATTAGATCAAGAAGCTTTAAATAGTGCTTTTCAAGAATTTAAGAAGTTAGCTGATCGTAAAAAGGAAATTACAAACGACGATCTGTGGACGATTTTAACGAATGAGCAATTGAAAGAATCTGATACTTCGACGTTCGAGTTAGAAAGAGTCGGTGTGCAGTATGAATCCGCAAAAGATCCATCCGCAACCGTTATTGTGAAGAAGCCTGATAACACTGTGGTTGAAGAAACAACAAGTGGTTCTGGTAGTGTAGAAGCGATCTTTAATGCACTAGAAAAAGTTGTGGGAGAGGAAGTCCATGTATTGGATTACCGGGTCACATCGATTGGTGAAGGCAGGGATGCCTTAGCAGAGGCTGTTGTCAATCTATCCTTTAGAGGAGAAGAATTAACAGGTAGAGATTCTGTTCAAGATGTACTTGAAGCATCTGCAAAAGCTTATCTAAATGCCGTCAATCGAAACCTGCTCTCAACACACATAAAAGAGATAATGAAGTCAGTATAGGCCTACAGGACGTAGGTCACAAAGGCGTTGCGACGTACAGGATGTACTAGTGCAGGCGAAGCGACAGGACGTCGCGCCCTTAGCCTTTTATCTTAATTCAGTGGGCGGTTTTTATCTGCATTCTGCAAATATAAATCACCACTGAATGGAGTTTGACCTTTTGGAATTAAGTTTGGGGGTTAGGAGCTTTGAAGAAGCAAATAGCGGTATTACGTGGTGACGGAATAGGAAAAGAAGTAACAGATGCAGCGATTGCTGTCTTGGAGACAATTGGACGCCGCTTTGATCATGAATTTGAGTGGAAACACGGTCTTATTGGTGGAGGCGCGATTGATGAAACAGGTCAGCCTCTACCAGATGAGACAATTCAACTTTGTGAACAAAGTGATGCGATTTTGCTAGGAGCGGTTGGTGGACCAAAATGGGACCAAAATCCATCCCATTTAAGACCAGAAAAGGGACTTCTACAAATTCGCAAGCATTTTGAGTTAAGTGTCAATCTCCGCCCTGTTAAGGCTTATCAAAGTTTACTTGCCGTTTCTCCCTTGAAGGAAGATGTCGCGAAAGACGTGGATATGGTGATTGTCCGCGAACTTACAGGGGGTCTTTATTTCGGAGAACCGAGCCATCACGATGACGAAATAGCGGTAGATACATTGCAATATAGTCGAGAAGAAATTGAACGTGTCGTCGTGCATGCCTTTGAATTAGCAAAACAACGACGTGGGAAGCTGAATTCTGTAGATAAAGCCAATGTCCTTGAATCAAGTAAACTATGGAGAAAAGTTGTAGAAGATGTTGCCAAAAGATACCCAGAAGTAGAGTATGAACATACAATCGTCGACGCTGCAGCGATGAAACTCATTACTTACCCATCTACTTTTGATGTGATTGTCACGGAAAATATGTTTGGTGATATTTTAAGTGATGAAGCATCTGTTATTACCGGTTCGCTCGGAATGCTGCCATCCGCAAGCCTGCGGGTTGATGGCTTTGGTCTTTATGAACCCGTACACGGATCAGCTCCTGATATTGCTGGACAAAATATTGCCAATCCAGTAGGAGCGATTTTATCGGCGGCAATGATGCTACGAAGCTCTTTTGGTTTGTTAGAAGAAGCCAATGCGATTGAAGCAGCCGTGCAAAAGATTTTAGAAGCGGGTTATTGTACAAGTGAGTTTAAGAATATTGGTAGGGAAGTATTGTCGACAACAGAAATGACGAAAAAGATTGTGAATGAACTTGAAGGGTGAGGTGAAGAAATTGGGCAAGACCATTATTGAGAAAATTTGGGAAAAACATGTTGTTCATCGCGAAGAGGGGAAGCCTGATTTACTCTATATTGATCTTCATCTTGTGCATGAAGTTACTTCTCCCCAAGCCTTTGAGGGCCTTCGCTTGAATGGACGTAAAGTGAGAAGACCTGATTTGACCTATGCGACCATGGACCATAATGTCCCGACGCGCTTAAATGAAGCCGTGTCAGATCCGATCTCGAAAAAACAAATGACCACACTTGAAAGAAACTGTGCGGATTTCGGTGTTCCACTAGCCGGAATGGGACATCCTGATCAAGGAATTGTTCATGTGATTGGTCCTCAGCTTGGCTTAACACAACCGGGAAAAACGATTGTATGTGGAGATAGTCATACTTCAACCCACGGGGCTTTTGGTGCGCTAGCTTTTGGAATTGGTACAAGTGAAGTGGAACATGTACTTTCCACGCAAACACTTTGGCAGCAAAAACCAAAAACAATGCAAGTCAAAGTAAATGGAGAACTTGGTACGGGTGTAACATCCAAAGATTTGATCTTAGCGATTATTGCCAAATATGGCGTGAATGTTGGGACCGGTCATATTTTTGAATATACAGGTGAGGCGATTCGGAATTTAACAATGGAACAGCGGATGACGGTTTGCAATATGTCGATTGAAGCAGGAGCTAGGGCGGGATTGATCAGCCCGGATGAAACGACTTTTGCTTATTTAGAAGGTAGAGAACATGTTCCAAGTGGAGAAAAGTTCGAAGAATTAAAGCGCGAATGGCGCAGTTTAGCAACTGATGACGATGCTGTTTATGATGCTGTGATTGAAATCGATGCGGCTGAAATTGAACCATTTGTGACTTGGGGAACAAATCCTTCCATGGGTGTCGGCATTTCCAGTCGGGTACCGAAACCAGAGGATGCGAAAAATGAAGCAGAGAGAGCGGAGATCGAGCAAGCGTTAGAATATATGGGTCTCCAAGGTGGAACGAAAATTGAAGATATTGACATTCAATATGTATTCATTGGTTCCTGTACAAACTCTCGTATTGAAGACTTGCGAGCGGCTTCCAAGGTGATCGCCGGTAAAAAAGTGAAGGAAGGCGTAAACGCGATTGTTGTACCTGGTTCAAGAACCGTTAAAATCCAGGCGGAGCAAGAAGGATTGGATAAAATCTTCCTTGATGCCGGTTTTGAATGGCGGGAATCAGGTTGTAGTATGTGCCTTGCGATGAATGCGGACCAAGTTCCAGCGGGAAAACGCTGTGCTTCCACTTCGAATCGTAACTTTGAGGGACGTCAAGGCAATGGCTCGCGTACACATCTTGTCAGCCCAGCGATGGCAGCTGCTGCAGCGATTGCCGGCCATTTTGTCGATGTGCGTAACTTCACGAAAGAGGGGGCGACAGCATGAAGCCAATTAAAGAAGTAACCAGTGTCTTGGCGCCACTGGAACGTTCCAATGTCGATACAGACCAAATTATTCCAAAACAATTTTTGAAACGTATTGAGCGAACCGGTTTTGGAAAATATCTATTTTATCACTGGCGTTTTAATGATGATGGAACGGAAAAGCCAGAGTTTATTTTAAATAAACCAGAATACAAAGGAACAGAAATCCTGATTGCACGTGAAAACTTTGGCTGTGGCTCCTCTCGTGAACATGCTCCATGGGCACTTGGAGACTACGGATTCCGCGTTGTCATCGCCACAAGTTTTGCGGACATTTTTTACAATAACTGTCTGAAAAATGGCATCTTAGCGGTCCAACTGCCGGCCGATCAGATTGAGGAGCTTCTAGCAGCCGGCAAGGAAAAGCCGTTGCAGGTGACTGTTTCCTTGGAAGATGAAACGATTAAAACCGAAGATGGCGCTGTTTATTCCTTTACAACGGATCCCTATCGCCGTGAAATGCTTTTAAACGGTTGGGACGAAATTGCTTTGACCTTGAAACTAGAAGATAAAATTGCAAAATATGAAAAAGCACAAGCTTAATAGAAGTTTTTCAAAGACGACTTACTTGGGAGAACACCTAGGTTAGTCGTTTTTATGTGTACTTCGTAGTTACAAAATCTAAAAAGAATAGTTTACATTTAAATGCACACCCTAAAATCATGGAAGGGGTGGCAATCGATCATGAAAAACTCAAAAGCCTTTTACATGGCTGTACTCATTCTTCCTAAAATCTTCACCTTAGAAAAACTAACAAAATTTCAATACTTAGGGATCAATTTTATCAGAGCCTCACTTTTATATGCTTTTCAATTTATCAATAGTAAAAATGTAAAATCCTCTAAAAAATAAGAGGGTACTTTTGGTAAAATGAAGCTACCCTTGCAATGTAGGATAGGTTTGTAAATATCAATGATAGAATGTTGATTTTATCATTGACAGTTACAATTGAAATTGGTTGAATAAATGTTCATTATAAAACATAGGGGTAGAGCCTTTCTTTTCATAAAAATTGAAACGTATCCTGCAAATATTTTATTACAAATTAAAAAGGAGTAGCAATATATGAATAACGCTGATTTGTTTCATGAGCTTGAAATCTCTCAAGCAATGATCTATTACTCTGACATTTTATTTTCATCTGTCACAGTAAATGGTCAATTCACATATGTTTCGCCACCATTTCTTAAGTTTTCCGGTTATAGACAGGAGGAGCTTAAGGACGCTTCCCTCATAGATTTCCTGCACCCAAATGACAAAAATTTATGGGAGGGGGTCGATCCTACACATCCGCCAGAAAAACTTCATTATCGACTTTGCCGGAAAGAGGGGGATTATGTTTGGCTAGAAACCACATTGATTCCGAATGAAGGTCAGAAAGGCTTTACCTGTATATCGCGCAACATTACAGATCAAATTGCCATAAAGGAAAGACTTGAGGAACAGGAAGAAAAGTATCGCCAATTGGTTGAGAACCTAAATGATACGGTTGGAATCATCACAAAAGACGGCGATTGGATTTATATCAACAAATCTGGAAAGAAATTATTTGGTGTAACAAGGAGAGAGGAAATTATTGGTCGAACTGTTTTTGAATTCCTTTCTCCTGAATCAAGCCAAGCTCTGAAGGATTTGCTGCTGAAAAATGAGTTGAATCAATCATTGGAGTTGACGGTTAACCGGTGTGATGGGCAAATAAAATATGTCCTGATAAAGTTGATTCCGGCCATCCATAAAGGAAGAGAGACTTTTCAAATTCAAATTCGCGATTTGACGGATCAAAAGAAAGCGGAAGAAATGATGGACAGAACAGAAAAACTTTCGGTTGTCGGTCAGCTTGCAGCTAGCATCGCACATGAGATTAGAAATCCTTTGACTGTCATCAAGGGGTTTATACAATTATTAAATCAAATGAAAAACATTCAATATCTAGAGGTTGTTTTGGGGGAATTGAAAAGAATTGAAGAAATTATAAATGATTTATTGGTTCTTGCTAAACCACAGTCGTCTAAAATGGAAAAATTAAACTTGAAAGAACTCCTCGAGAGTACCATTGCATTTTTTCAATCTGAAGCCCTCCTCCATGATATAGATATTCAGACCAACATTGATTTGGCCGATCCTAATATAACGGGAGAAGCGAATAGATTAAAACAGGTTTTTATCAATATTCTAAAAAATGCATCTGAGGCTATGCCTGATGGCGGAAGGATCGATCTCTCGGCACAAAAACTTCAAGATGGTCGGATTGTAATAAAAATCGAAGACAACGGACCGGGGATCCCAGAGGAACGAATGCAAAACTTAGGCCAACCCTTCTACAGTACAAAAGAAAAGGGAACCGGACTGGGATTGATGATTTGCTACCGTATTATTAAAAATCACGGAGGCGACATGGAAATTAAAAGTAAAGTGAATGAAGGAACAACGGTTCATATTTTTCTACCAGAGAAAGGCACACTTCCATCTGAGTCCGATGAAAAAGGATCATAATTATTATCTGGAAGTTACCTGCTTAATAGCTTGTTATAAGGAGAGACAAGAAAGGTTCCAAAAAGTGGATTACTGTAAAGAAAAATCTAAAGACCGTTATAAAATTGAAGTTAAAATTAGTGAGTTAATACACAGACACGGACGAGTGATGTTTAAAACCCCGGGTCTTCTTGGCATGGAAATGCAAGAAGTCATGGGAATATAAAATATTGTAAATTTGAAGCGGATTTTAAAAGCGGGATGAAAAATAAGAGGTTGTGCTACAGTATTATGTAAAAGATGGGTTATCCCATTATAGGAGGTCGGCATGAAACGGACATCCATTATTTATATATTCCTTAGTGCTTCCTTCATATTAGCATTAGGATGTGCTGTTTATTTTTATAATCAGGCGCAGAAATATGATGAGAAGCTTGTGACAGCGACTAGTAATGGGTCTTCTCCGACCTACCATTTTGCTTTAATTGGTGAAGAGATGGACCATGTTTATTGGCGTTCAGTTGGAGAGGGAGCGAAAGAGAAGGAAGCGGAGTATAATGTTTTTATTGAATATGAAGGGCCCAAGCGTTCCAATCCGGAGGAGCAATTAAAGCTTCTAGATATGGCGATTAAATCGAAAGTGGATGGCATCATTGTTCAGGCACTCAATGACAAGTTTACACCTCTCATCAATCAGGCTGTGGATCAAGGAATTCCCGTGATGACGGTTGATACAGATGCACCAGAAAGTAAACGTTCCGCCTATATTGGAACCGATAACTATGAAGCTGGAAGGTTAGCAGGAAATACATTGGTAAAGGAGACGGAGGGAAAAGCAACCGTAGGGATTATTACGGGGAGGTTTGCCAATGCCCATCATCAGCTTCGAATTGAAGGTTTCAAAGAGATACTAGAAAAGACGGAAGGAATCGAAATTGTCGCAATGGAAGAATCCAATATTGATAGAGTGGGAGCAGAGGAACAAGCGTATAAGATGTTACGGGAGCATCCAAATATTACTGCCTTCTATGGTACAAGTACTTTGGATGGTGTTGGTATCACGGCTGCCGCGAAAAAATTAAACCGTCTTGATGACCTGTATGTGATCACATTCGATCGGTCTGATGAAAATGTTCAGTTACTACAAAGCGGGGCTATCAACGCGCTGGTAGAACAGCAACCTTATCAAATGGGCAATCGCAGTGTAGAGATCATGATGGATATTATTAAGGGGAAGCCAGTTGAAGAAATGCATCATACTGACGCTACGATTATTCGGAAATCCGACCTCTTGTACGAGAACGCTCAAGAAGGTGAAACTTCATGATCAAAATTCGGACGAAGCTTATTTTGTATTTTGCTATTGTACTTTTATTCATCTTGCTTATTTATTTTGTTGGAGAGCAAAACAGCCAGAAAGTAACAAAACTACATAATGAAAGTTTGGATCATCTTTTCTTATTAAATGAGATGACAAAAGTAACCAATGAAACATTTCAATCCTTGCAAATCTATGTGCAGGAGCCGCTCCCTGAAAATTTACTTTACTATGAAGATGATAAGCAGAAGCTTCTTCAGTTACAGGAAAAGTTTGCTACTACAAAGGGAAAGCGGATTCCTCGTGAAAATTATTTAAACATGATGAGTAGTTTTCTTGAACTGGCAAATCAAACTATTGAGAGTGTTCACAAGCAGGATATTGAACAATACTCCAGTACACTAAATGAAGCTGAAAAAACATCTCGCTATATTCATGAAAAGACATTAGATTTAATTAATACAGAACTGACAGAATATCAGGAACTCTTTTCATTTACTGACGGAAAAATTAAAAATAGCCGATATTTGGGGACCTCTATTATTATTGCGATTATTATTTTAAGTATTATTTTTGCTTTATGGTTTTCGAATGGCATTACGAGTACGATTAGTCGGCTCACAAAGGCGGCGCAGGAAATTTCAGCGGGACGATATTCTGGGGAGGATGTCGTAGTTTCGAGAAAGGATGAGCTTTGGTTCCTAACCAAGACCTTTAATCAGATGAAGAAGAATATTATGCACTCTGTTAAGGAGATACAAGAAAAGGCACGACTTGCCCAGCTTTTAAAAGAGATGGAGCTAAAAAGCCTGCAAAACCAAATCAATCCACATTTTCTTTTCAATACATTAAACACGATTTCCAAAATGTCTTATATAGAAGGGGCTGAACGAACAAGTGAGTTAATTTCGTCTGTTTCTACATTGCTTCGCTATAATATTGGAAACCTTGATCGACAGACAGTTTTAAAAGATGAAGTGAAAATTGTGAACGAATACTTTTTTATCCAGAAGACACGTTTCGGAGATCGGGTGGAATTCTATCAGAACATTGACCCAGATTGTTTATCAGCTCCACTACCTTGCTTAACCCTTCAACCTATAATCGAGAATGCTTTTGTCCATGGTATTGAAGAGATGGCAGAGGGGGCGAAGATCGAATTGAATATCTATCAAAAAGGGGATAGGTTATGCATTGAAATAAAAGATAATGGCAAAGGCATGGACCAACAGACAATCGAGAGGCTTATGGATACAAATATTGACGATGAAGAAGCCTCATCAAGAAAAAGCTCGGGGCATTCAACTGGAATCGGGATGCGGAATGTCATGAGTCGACTTAAATTGTTTGATAAAGCAAGCAACATAAGCATTTCTTCAGAGTTAGGGAAAGGGACAACTGTTAGCCTCTATTTAACGAAAGAAGGAAAGGAGAACAAATGTGGTAAAAGTAATGTTTGTGGATGATGAGTCCATTGAAAGGGAAGGACTCAGGCTAATGCTAGAACGGAATCGCCATGATGTGGAAGTAGTAGCGGAGGCCCAAAATGGAAAGCAGGCGGTTGAGCTTGCTTTATCTCACAAGCCTGACTTAATTTTTATGGATATTAAAATGCCAGAATTGGACGGCCTTGAGGCGATGAAACAGATACTAGTAGAATTACCGAGTACAAAATGTGTGATGGTGTCGGCTTTTGACACATTTGATTATGCACGAGAAGCGATGAAGTTTGGCATAAAGGAATATTTGTTAAAACCAAGTAAAGTAACGGAGGTCTTGGAAGCGTACGATCGGATGGTTGAAGAGTTGGAAAGCGAAAAACGGGAGGAGGCAGAAAAAACGGAGATTAATTATCGGTTGGAGCGGGTCAGTTCTTTGATCGAGGCGGAATTTATCGTTTCCTTAATGATGGATCATGTATATGAATTTAGTGTTGATGATTGGCGAGATTGGTTGGATCTGGAAAATAGACAAGGGTTTGTTGCTGTATTTTCATTTGAATCTGATCATCTGCATCCAGGACGAGAGGATAAGAGTGAATGGTATCGTATTTTAAAACAATCCTTGCAAGAGGAGCATCCCCATTGTCTAGTTGGACCTTTAACCGGCTTTCAAGTTCCAGCGTTTGTGTTTCATGACCAAATGGAAGCATCCGCTAGCATAAGAGAAAATTTTGCCCGCTCAATGATTCGTCGTGTTCAGCACGAGTTACAAGATTGCCGACTTTTTGTTGGAGTAGGGATGGTCGTATCTGATTTGAATGACTTTTCTCAATCGTATGAGGAAGCGATCTATGCCTTGGAATTTGTGCGCGATCATCCGGGGGCTACTTATATGGTATTCACAAGTCAATTGAAACAAAAGCGTAAAGAGCTTATTCCGTTTGAAGTTGAGAAAGAGCTAGTCGATGCAGTGAAAAAGGGGGATATTCAGCAAGGATTGCACTTGTTTGATTCCTATTACAAACTGATTGTTCAAGCTGCCAATTATCAGATTAGTACGGTAAAAAGAGCAATGGACAATTTCTTTATTGTACTGACGAGATCTATGAAAGAGTTGGGATTTGAAGAGAGTGTGGAGATGAATTTTGAACGATTAGACACATCCACACAAATAAAAGCAGTGGCTAGAGCTTATTTGTCTACGATTATGGAACGAATTAGAGATTGGCGGACAAATGGAATAGAGGGCTTACTCATCCAGGCCAAAGATTATATTGATCGTCATTATCACAAAGCAATTTCCCTAGAGGAAGTGGCAGAACAGATTGGCCTTAGTTCTTATTATTTAAGTAAGCTTTTCAAAGAACAATACCAGGTCACTTTTATTGAATACTTAACACAAGTGCGGTTAGAAAAAGCAAAAGAGTTCTTAGTAGAGGGGACCCTCCCGCTAAAAGAAATTGCCATAACCATTGGGTATAAGGATCCGAATTATTTCAGCCGCGTCTTTAAGAAAGAAACAGGTGTAAGTCCTCGTGAGTATAGAAGTTATTATCAAAAATAGAGGTACAAATCGCTATGATTTGTACCTCTATTTTTTTGGAGGAAAGCTTTACCTATTTCTGCAATTTTAACAAGATTGTCTAGATTTTAACAAGAAATTGAAGGTGAAAGTGCTATCACAGGTATGAAAGCGTGATAAATTGTCATTAAAGCGCCAATTAAAGGGTTTACAGCGATTTATATCACGGACTTTATAGGGATTGTCAAAGATATTATGTAATCGCTAGCTCCTGTATGGGATAGAAAGGTATGCGCTTCCCACTAATGATAATTTTACACAATGAACTGATGCATAAATAAGGAGGATCAACATGTTAGAGAAACGTTCAATGTGGTATGTAATTCTAATCGCCGCTTCAGCAGGTGTGGCGGGTCTATTGTATGGTTTTGACACCGCTGTTATTTCTGGCGCCATTGGTTATTTGCAAGACTTATATGATTTAAGCCCAGCTATGGAAGGATGGGTCATTTCATGCGTGATGGTTGGTGGAGTACTTGGTGTTGCAATGTCCGGATTTTTAAGTGATCGATATGGACGCAAGAACATTATGATTGTTTCGGCTGTTCTATTTATCATTTCCGCATTAGCATCTGCTTTTGCTACAAGTATAGCCGTGCTTGTTTGGGCAAGAATTATTGGTGGATTTGGCATCGGTTTTGCATCCGCTTTATCGGTTACGTATATTAGTGAATGTGCACCACCAGCAATTAGAGGAAGACTTGGCTCACTCTATCAATTGTTTACCATCTTCGGTATTTGTATGACTTTCTACATTAACTACGGCGTTGCCAATAGCGGTACTTACGAATGGGGACTAGAAATAGGTTGGCGCTGGATGCTGGGTTACGGTGTAATCCCGGGTATTGTTTTTTTAATTCTATTAATGTTTGTTCCGGAAAGTCCTCGTTACTTAATTCAAAAAGGTAGAGATGCAGAAGCGTTTAAAACGCTTAGTCGCATTAATGGAGAAGAAATAGCCAAAAAAGAAACCCAAGAAATTAAAGTTTCGATTGAAACAGAAAAAAACTCATCTGTTAAGCAATTATTGAAGCCAGGACTACGCATGGCAATGGGAGTTGGGATTTTCCTTGCCTTATTCAATCAGGTTATTGGGATGAATGCTGTTACCTACTATGGACCTGATATTTTCCGTAGAGTAGGATTTGAAAATAATACTGAATTCCTAGCAACAAGTATTATCGGAAGTGTACAAGTAGTCTTTACGATCGTAGCAATTCTATTAATTGATCGACTGGGAAGAAAGAAACTAATGGCAATTGGTTCGAGTTTAATGGCGATCTTCATGGTATTGATCGGAAGTGTGTTCTTTTTTGAACCTGCGAACAGTGGTCCCTTACTAGTCATCTTTATTGCTGGATTTACCGCTTCATTCTGTATCTCAATGGGACCGATTCCTTGGATTATGATCCCGGAAATTTTCCCAAATCATATCCGTGGAAAAGCGGTTGGGATCGCGACGATGTTCCTTTGGGGAGCAAACTGGGCCATTGGTCAATTCACTCCAATGTTGATTAATAGCATGGGCGGTGCTTTTACATTCTGGATGTTCGCAGTCATTAACGTTATTTGCTTTATATTCGTCATGACCATCGTGCCAGAAACGAAAAACAAATCACTTGAAGAGATTGCGGAACTGTGGAAACCAAAAAATAAAAAAGGGAAAGTGAATAAAGACTTTCAGAACGACTTTGCTACTGACTCACGTGGATGATCGTTAGATAAAGGAAGCCTATTGATAAAAAACGACTTACTTCATTGTAGGTCGTTTTTTGTACATTATAGTAGAGGTTGAGCAATAATTTCTTAAAAAATGAACTTTTTCATATCATATAGACTCTTATAAGTGAAGAGGTGAAGAGATGAATGTGAGTCGACTGGTGAAAAGAGCAAAGAGAGGAAATAAAGCAGCGTTAGTTCAACTAATTATGGCTGAAAAAGACGCATATTACCGTTTGGCCTTCACATATACAGGCAATCAGCATGATGCACTAGAGGCCATGGATGAAATGATCGTGAAAGTATATGAGAATATTAGTCAATTAAAAGACAATGATGCCTTTTTTTGTTGGAGCAAAACGATTCTAGTGAATACCTGTAAAGCAATGATTCGAAAACAAAAGTGGCTTGTATTGACAGATGATCTGTCAACGGTTGAGGGAAATCGGCCTTCAACTAAGGATCCATATGAACAGTCAGAGCAATATATGGTGATAGAGAATTTATTACAACATATTAATGATCATCAAAAAGAAGCCATTCAATTAAAATATTTTCATGACCTTGACTACCAAACCATCGCTGAGATGACCAATGTCTCGGTGGGAACGGTCAAATCACGAATTTTTAATGGATTGAAAAAGTTACGGGAGTATTATGGAGGTGATGAGCTTGAATAAGATTGAACAACAATTAGAAAAGGAAAAGGAGCAGTTAAAATCAGTGGCCGCTCCTCGAGAGTTAGAAGATCGATTACGAAAGGCACTCGATCATACCCCGGATAGGGGGCGGAAATCACGAGTTTGGCTTGTGGCAGCCGCACTTGCATTTTTCACCCTTTTCGTCGGCTATCATTATAATGCGTTCGCCTTTTATGGAAAAAAATTAATCAGTTTTGATGAGGTCATGACAGGGACGTTACAAGATTTAAATGAACAAGGGATGGGGCAAATCATTGATCAATCAACCGATTTAGCAGAGGGGAGCCGGCTGTATATAGATGGCGTAATGGCCGATGAAAATCAATTGGTTTTATATTATACAATCAAAAATCCTGATGGGCTTGATCATGACAACCTTCCGCATTTACACAGCATAACCGGTTTTTTAACGAATTCCTATACTGTTAGTGGAACGACTTGGCTGAATGATAGTAAGACTGAAATAAAAGGGATGCAGACCTTTAAACCTGTCAATGCCTTTGCTAAAAAGTTAACTTTACATTTTTGGGAGATTCCTGATAATGAAAAGCAGATTGCGAGAAACATGACCTTTTCATACGATCCAAACAAGGCTTTCCAAACAGGACTTAAACAGCCATTGAAAAAGACGATCAAGGTAGATAAGGGGGAGGTCAGATTTCAATCGATTACAGCATCCCCAACAATTACGATGGTTAAAGGAACATTAGAGGTTGAGAATTTTGATAGGGTTCCACTAGCCTTAGGAGGGATTGAACTAATCGCCAATGGTCAGCCACTTGAACAACTTGGCAGTGGCATTACTACCGGCCTTAGGGGAAGCAAGTTTGAATTGCGTTATGATGCCCTTCCTGATGAACTAGAGTCTTTACAGCTTGTCATGAAGGAGTTTGTTGGCTACCAGCCACTGAACGAAAAAATTCCACTTACTGGGATTGGAAATGGACCCATTGAGATTAGCGGGAAAACACTGGATATCCTACACTTTCATCGAGAAAAGGGTCAAGTAAAAGTGACGATCACTACTGCTGAAGATGTCATGCTTGAGGGGGTGTCGCTTGAAAGTGGTGGAGGGGTGACCCCGTTGCAAACAACGGTCAACCAAAAGGAAAGCAAACAAGCAAATGGAGATATTTTGAAAGAACGGACTCTGGTATTTAAAACGGAAGATCTGCCGGAACATTTAATCATTAAAGGGATGCACTATATGAAAGAATATCAAGAGAAAGTGGAAATTCCCGTCTCAAAATAAAGATCGAGTGTGCCCACACGTCGGATATGGGCACACTCGATAAATGTAAAGGAATAAAGGCTTAGTAGATAGGATTAGGAATCATTTTGCTCCTTCCTTACTATAAAATCTATAAGCAAAATATCCAAATAGGAAACCGATCCCAGCTCCTAAACTAATTGTAGTAGGTAGAGAGATTGAGGAAAATATCCCAAAAATTACACCGATAGCAGCGCCAAAAAGCATGCCGATTGGGATTAAACTATTTAATAAAGTTTGAGCACCTTTTGATTCTTTCTTGCCAAGGGTACCTTGGTTATATTTATGTTGCAGCCTTTTAACGACAAACACTGCGATTCCGCCGACAATTACAAGGGGTGCAATGGCCATAAGTATCCCCATGTTTAGCATCTCCTTCACTTTTAATCATACCTAAAGTGTTATCCCGAAAGACGAACCTTAATGAATGCTAATTTTGTATAACAAGGATAGCATAGATTCTGGACAGTATGAAATGTTAAACAGTCTGTCATTCAGTGGTAAAACCTATAGGGTGGTCGATTTCCTTGACTGTAATCACTCGCTCCTAGAAATAATCTAAACAGCCGTTCTTCGAATGATCAGAAAGGAAACGATCATGTACAAAAGTGCAAGCGGGATCAACCAGATGCTTAATTGAAAAGCTGTATGTTGCACGACCCAGTGGAATAGATCCGTCCACACTTCAAAATAAGTGGCTAATAGAACAGCTAGAGTGATTGAAAACAGGACGGTAAGACCCAAGGTTAACAATCCTCTAAGACCGTATCGTTTTGTGAAAATTGAAATGAAAAGGCCTAGGAAAAAGAAATTAACAAAGGCAATAAAGTAGACGGCAAATTGTTCGAAAATATTCCCATCATTCAGATAAGGGAAGTTGAAAAAGATGAGCTGATTTCCCCACCCATGTGTCCATTCTTCTACCCATGCAAGCAAAACGAACAGGATGGTGAAGAGCAAGCAAGAGCGAAGTCCCATTATGGCGATACTCATCCAATAATCCGTTCTTCGCAACGACATCCCCATCGCGTAGGCAAAGGTTTGATTAAATCCAACCACTCCCATCACAAACATATAGACGAAAATATAGCTAAAGCCTGTGACTAGTGCTTTTTCATCACCTGGAATCAAGACCCCAATTGTCAAAGCGAATAGAAAGCTAACAAACAAAATGATGAAAGCAATATAGAGCCACGTCCATTTGTCCTGATTGTGTATTTTCAAGGCTCGTTGAATACTCATGAAGACATCACCCCTTTAATTCCCGATTTTGTTAAATAAACAATAAGCTGTTGCAAAGAGACAGGTGAGACCTCAAGTCCACACTGTTTAGCAGTAGATTGCCCCATGGATTTTTCATCGCCAATTAATGTCGCTGTCATCGTACCGCCCATTCTTTCCTCCTGGATGACTTCTTTTCCTTTTACAAATGACTTAACTTGAGCGGCCAAACCCGTCACCGTGTAAGCAAGACCACGTAACTCCTCAGCATCTCGGTCAATAATTATTTTTCCCCGATCGATCACGATCACATGCTCAAGTAAGTTACTGACCTCGTCAATTAAATGGGTAGACAAAATAATCGTCCGCGGATGATTTCCAAAATCCTCAATTAATTGATCATAGAATATTTTTCGTGCAACGGCATCTAGACCAAGATAAGGCTCATCAAAAATTGTGAGCGGTGCTCGGCTTGCCAGACCAATAATAATTCCAACTGCTGAATGCATACCGCGTGATAATTTCTTCATTCTTTTCTTGAGAGGTAGATCAAATTCTTTTACGAGACTCACCGCATAGTCGTGATCCCAATTTTCAAACAGAGAGGCAGAAACTTCTATTACATCGCGGACCCGATAATTATCCGGATACTTTTGACTTTCTTTAATAAAGCAAATTTTTTCCAAAACTTGCTGATTTTCATAAGGATGTTGGCCAAACACTTTCAGCTCACCATTCGTTGAAAAGATCTGAGCCGTAATCAACTTCATTAATGTTGTTTTTCCAGCTCCATTTCTTCCTAGTAGTCCATATATTTTATCCTCTTTGATAGAAAGATTGATATCATCGATGACCTTGCTATCATCATATTTCATTGAAAGCTGTTGGATATCAATAATTTTAGTCATGCTTTCTCCTCCTCTCTTTGTACCATCTCAGTTAGCTGTTCAATCGTCATCCCTAATTTTTTGGCTTCCTGAATCATCGTTACGACATACTGCTCGTAAAATTGTTCTTTTCGCTTTTCGATCACCTTTGCACGTGCTCCTTCTGCAACGAACATGCCAATCCCTCGCTTTTTGTATAGAATCCCTTCGTCTACTAACAAATTCACACCCTTAGCGGCCGTAGCTGGATTGATTTTGTAAAATGCGGCAAATTGGTTCGTGGAAGGAACTTGTTGCTCCTCCAAAAGGGAACCTTCTATTATGTCATCCTCGATTCGTTCAGCGATTTGCTGGAAAATCGGCCGTCCATCGTCTATTAAATGTGTCACAACTTCACCACCATGTTGGTTAGTTACTTATGTAATTAACCATATAACATATAAAAAATAGTGTCAAGGTTTTTTTAGAAAATGGGCAATACACAAAGACATTTCAGCCGAATGATGTGTAGCGGCAAATAAACTGACACAAAGGCTAATAAAAGGGATGGAACGGAGTTTATAATTCGATTGCCATGGGAATCGGAAAAACAGGAACTTCCTCTTGTGGCAAGGATATTTCATTTTTTAGCATGAGCGTATTTAGCAAGTAGCAACAGGCATCCTCTTATAAGAAAATATGTGGATAAGTTTATGAGTAATTCTTACAAAAAGTTTAAATGTCCCATTAATATCTTGACATATGCAGGATTTGTGGATAAGTATACTGTTGTTTGTGGATAATGTGCAAAAGTTAAATATTCCCCTTTATAATTGTGTTAATTATGTGTATAAGTCTGTGGATAAAATAACTTTAAAATAGAACTCCTAGTTATCTTTTTCATATTGTGGAAAGTTCCTTCGAACTTAGATGCTTTTTCACCATCACTAAAATCAAGATAATCGCAAGCAAAGATCCTAGCCAAATGAAAGGCCTGTAAAATGTAAAAAATAAGTAAAACTTAAACATGCTATCTCCTCTTGAACGTAAGCATAAGATTCGATTATGAACGGGAGATTACATATCACTTTTGGATGGTTTATATCTCTTCCGAGTTATGCCGAGGATGAAAATTCACAATAAAACGAATTTCCCATAAAGGAACGCTTGTTTGTATATTGGAAATTTGCTATACTTTGATTAGACATACACCTCATCAGTCCTCATAAAACACAAAGGAAGTGTTTTTATGACAATAACTGAATTAAACTACGAAAAAACGACTTATCCTCCAACATTTATTCAAGTTAAAGAAAAGCCCAATGATTACACAAAAGAAAATGCACGAACAAGATTTCTTAAAAAAATACCACTCGATAAACTAATGGACTTAAAAATCGATTTTGCCTTCAAGCAACTTTTTGGTAATGAAAAAAATAAGGAAATTACGGTCGTCTTTCTGAATTCCATCCTGCAAAAAACAGGTAGGGGCATAATCAAAGACATTCTATTTACCAATACGGAATCAGGTGGTGAATATGTCGATGATAAGCAGTCCAGATTAGATTTATTGGTTGTAACAGATACAGATGAACAGATAAATGTTGAAATCCAATTTACAAATAAATATGATATGATTAAACGTTCTATTTATTATTGGGCTGGTGTGTATCGAAATCCTCTTGAAAAAGGAATGAAATATAATACTTTACAGTCTGTGATCACGATCAATATCCTTAATTTGACTTATTTGATCAAACAAATCGCTTCCATACCTCATTTCACCTGTATGAGGATGAGGAACGATTCAAGTTAACGAATATAATGGAATTCCACTATATTGAAATGACCAAGCTTATAAAAGATTGGCAAAATGAAAAGCTCGACCCTTGGAATGATGTTCTAGATAGGTGGTTGCTTCTGCTTGGTATGGTGGATCATAGAAATAAAAAAGTTTACGATGAAATCTACAAAGAATTGGAGGAGATCGCCATGAAGGATAAACTTCTGTACTCCGCTTTCGAAAACTGGACAGCACTAAGCCTCGACCAAAAACAAAGGCAAGCCTATGAATCACGGTTAAAGCGGGTCATGGATGAAGAAGCCTTCAAAAGTAGTATGGAATCATTGCAACGACAGCTTGAACAGAAGCAGAAGAAGATTGAAAAAGGGGAGCAGGATTTAGAAAAAGGGAAACAGGATTTAGAAAAAGGGAAACAGGAGGTAGAAAAAGGGAAACAGGATTTAGAAAAAGGGAAACAGGAGGTAGAAAAAGGGAAACAAAAGCTAGAAGAAGGAGAACGAGAGCTAGAAAAAAGGGAACAAGGAGTAGAAAAGAGAGAACAAAAGGTGGAAACCGAAAAGCGAGAATTAGAGCAAAGGATGAAACATACAGCCACGCAACTATTAAAGAAAGGATTGGATATACAATTTGTTGTTGAGTCCACTGGCTTACCTAAGGATATAGTCGTGGAAATCCAACGCCACATAGAAAACTAAATCATTAGGCCAACACGAAGTTGGTTATAAAGGCGTTGCGAGAGACAAGCGCGAACTTAACCTTTTAACCTTAATAAAAGTACCAGGCACCTAGGCAATCATGTGTTGTTTGGGTGCATGGTATTTTGTTTTATTTATTTGTATAGTAGTACAAAGCAAAAATTGATAGTACACTAGCTATATAGGAAAAGTTTCGGAGTTTTTAGGAGGAGGGAAAATAGATTATGATCCAACAATCGTTAATGGAAGAGGTTTTAGCCGCTGCTTTATCAACAGGTGGCGATTTTGCAGAGGTGTTTGCGGAGGATAAGTATTCCAACAACTTAAGGCTTCATGATGGAAAGATTGATCGCAGTTTGTCGGGAAGAGAAGCTGGTGTGGGGATTAGAGTGTTTCACGGGTTAAAAAGCACGTATGCATATACAACTGATTTTTCCCAAGCAGGTTTATTGAAGACAGCGAAAGAGGCCGCACAGGCTTTACAGGGTGATTTCTATCAGCAAGCCCCCATTCTTCATAGGCAAATACATCCCCCTCTTCATAAAATTGAGCAGATGCCTGATGGGGTGGATGGGAAGCGTAAAGTACAAGTTATGAAACAAGCGTATGACTTGGCGAAAAACTATCATGCTAGTATAGCACAAGCGACGATTCAATACATAGATCATGAACAAAATGTGCTTATTGCCAATTCAGAAGGAAAGTTTGTGGAAGATAAACGGGTGAGAGGGCGTTTAGCGATTCAAGCGATCGCTTCAGATGGAACGCAAATGGAACCGGGATTTTATGGACCTGGTGCTCATCAAGGATTTGAGTTTTTCGAAAACCTAGATCTGGAGCATTATGCAAGTGAAGCAGCAAGAATCGCTGTGACGATGCTGAAAGCAGAGGAATGCCCGAGTGGAAAATTCCCTGTCATTATTGATAATGAATTCGGGGGCGTTATTTTTCATGAGGCTTGTGGACATGGATTAGAAGCAACGGCTGTCGCGAAAAATAATTCTGTTTTTGCCAATCGAATTGGGGAACAAGTCGCCCCAGAAATCGTCACTTATATTGATGATGGTACACTTGCGAATGAATGGGGCTCGCTGAATATCGATGATGAAGGCGAGAAAACAAGAAAAAATGTTTTAATTGAAAATGGTATTTTAAAAGGATATTTGATTGATAAATTAAATGGGCGTCGCATGGGAATGAGCCTCACAGGCTCTAGTCGGAGAGAATCCTATCGTTTCAGTCCGACTTCCAGAATGACGAATACGTATATTGCCCCAGGAAACTCGACACCTGAAGAAATTATTGCCAATACTGAGTTTGGCATTTATGCGAAATATATGGGTGGCGGTCAAGTGAACCCGGCAACAGGGGATTATAATTTTGCCACTCATGAAGCGTATATCGTGAAGAATGGGAAGATTGCTCAGCCTGTAAAAGGCGCGACACTGATTGGAAATGGCCCGAAAACGTTGCAACGTGTCGATATGGTTGGTAATAATCTTGCTCATGGGGCGGGAATGTGCGGTTCTCTCAGCGGCAGTCTGCCAGTGAATGTAGGTCAACCAATGATTCGTGTCAGTGAAATTACGGTTGGCGGGACGAAGGGGGAGTAAAGTCGATGAAAATTGAAAAATTCCAGGAAAAAGTAATGGTGAGTGGCTTGATGGCCGGTTTCGAAGACATGGAAATTTATTATGAACGTTCCGAGGGACTTTCCTGTGATGTCTACCAAGGGGAAATCGACCGCTACGAAACATCTGCAACGGGAGGTCTTTCTTTTCGGGGGATCTACAAAGGAAAAACGGGCTATGCCTTTACAGAAAAAATCGAAGAAGATTCGATTGATTATTTGCTGGAGAAGGCAAAAGCCAATGCAGAGTTAGCCGAAGAAGAAGGACCTGAAGAAATCTTTGCTGGTAGTGATGAATATAAGGAAATCGATCATTATTCGGATGACTTGGATACCATTTCGACAGCGGATAAAATCGCCTTTTTAAAAGCGGTTGAAGAAAAAGTCCTTGGTTACAACAGCAAAATACACTCGTTAAATACATGCCGGATGATCGAACAATCGAATGAGCGTCTACTTGCCAATAGTAAAGGCCTCGTTTTACATGATCGCAAGAATTTCTTTGCGATTATGGTCTCTGTAGTTGTCAAAGCTGGGGAAGAAACGAAAAGTGGCTTTACCGTGAAAATGACGAAGGATTTCGATACTTTAGATGCAGATGAAATTGCGAGAGAAGCAGCAGAAGAGGCTCTTTCCTATCTGGGTGAACAAGCGATTGCAAATAAAAAATACCCGATTATTTTTAGAAAAGATGCCGCTGTTCAATTACTTGGCACGTTTCTTTCTTCTTTTTCAGCAGAAGTGGCACAGAAAGGTCAATCTCGCCTAAAAGATCAGGTAGGAGAAGCAATCGCGTCTAAACAACTCACGATCATCGATGATCCCTTCTATGAAGGGGGTCCTGCGAATCGAAACTTTGACGGGGAAGGCGTCGCCTCAAAGAAATGTACGGTGATTGAAAAGGGGACTCTGAAGACCTTATTGCATAATCGCAAGACCGCGAAAAAGGCAGGCGTGGAAACGACTGGTCATGCTTACAAGCCTTCCTATAAAGGGACAGTTGTGATTGCCCCATCTAACTTCATTGTTGTTCCGGGAGAAAGAACACAGGATGAACTTGTAGCCGAGCAACAGGAAGCTGTAATGATTACGAAATTATCCGGTTTGCATTCTGGCGCGAATGCCATTTCTGGGGATTTTTCGGTTGCGGCCAATGGATTTTATGTGAAAGACGGCAAAATCGTGGCACCAGTGAAACAAATGACGATCGCCGGAAACTTCTTTGAATTATTGAAAAAGATTGAAGAAGTGGGGTCAGACCTGTATATAAGTCCAGGAGGCACAGGCGCCCCATCTCTACTCGTAAAGGAATTATCTGTCACCGTAGATTAACTAAATCAGGAGAATAAATATGGATGTTGTATTGGCTTTAATGTTTGTCATATGTGGATTGATTTTATGGAGTTTAGCGCGAGGGGTTAGGAAAAAAGGATTCACCTGGAAACGGGGTGGCTCCTTGTTCCTGTCCTTTTTCCTGCTGATCGGAAGTGGTTTTTTTCTCGTGGATAGGAGCGAGCTTCTCTCTGGGATCGGAACCTCTGGAACAACCGAACAAATCCCAGTTGAATTAGTGAAAGTGATTGATGGCGATACAATTAAAATTATTTATCAAGGACAAGAGAAAAATGTTCGTTATTTGTTGATTGATACGCCAGAAACCAATCACCCACGACTTGGAAAACAACCATTTGGCGAAGAGGCAAAGAAAAGAAATACTGAGCTGATTGAGAATGGGAAATTAACGATTGAATTTGATGTCGGAGAAAGGGTCGATAAATATGGACGGCTTCTCGCTTATATCTATGTAGATGGAGCAAGTGTCCAAGAGAAACTGTTGGAAGAAGGATTAGCACGGGTTGCCTATGTCTATCCACCGAATACAAGATATTTAGATCCATTTGAAAAAGCCCAGAAAAAAGCCAAGAAGAAAGAGGCTGGCATCTGGTCACTGGAAAATTATGCGAGAGACGACGGCTTTCATGCGGAATCTACAGAAGCTGAAGAGGAAACCAGTCTGAACGAAGACTGCCAAATCAAAGGCAATATTGGCTCCTCCGGGAAAATTTATCACACACCAGACTCGCCTTGGTATGAACAAACAAAACCAGAAGTAATTTTTTGTACGGAAGAGGAAGCGGTGGAAGCGGGGTTTCGGGCGCCGAAGTGATAAGTTCTAGCCTCGCTATCTAACCGTTGAATGGTAAAGGTATAAATTATAAGAAATTAAGAGTTAAAAATGTTATAGGAAGGGGATACAACTTTTAACCAGCTCAATAGAATAGACAGGGCATATTATCTTGCAAAATAAGGATTCTTAAATTCTCATACCACTTGTCTCAAAAGTTATAAATGTGTTTTTCGTTGGACGGTCCCTTTATTAAACAAAATATTTTTATTTTAGCTTATTTATCCAAGAGAGAGCTATCATGGAGTTAAATCCAATAAGTTGTGGAGGTATTTAATATTTATGGATCTTGTTTTTGGAGAAATTAATATGAATCATATTCCTATAGTGAATAACTGGTACTACAATGATGATGATAGCTTTTATGTGGAGGAGCTAACAGAACGATATATAAAATATGTGACCACCAACCCTAATCATTACTGTTGGATTGTCTATCAAAATAATGCACCCGTAGGTAAAGTATCGTATGAAATAGATAATCAAAAAGCTTACATAGATATCCTTATAAGACCTGACTGCCGACGCAAAGGTCTTGGGAAAACGATAATTGGACAAGTTATAAATAGACCCGAAATCGCATCAATAAAGCAAATCATAGCAAGCATTCAACATACCAATAAGGCAAGTATAAATTTATTTAAGTCAGTTGGTTTTGATGCTATAGAGAATGAAGTTGATGATGATGGGTTTATTGATTATTCATTTTACTTGTAAGGGTATATCTAGGTATTTATACAGTAACATCACTATGATATAAATTAAAGATATTGTTTAATTAACAACACTAGCATTCAGAGATAAAGTAAATCTCAATGAGTTATTTTATTTCAGAAACGTGCTCAATTCCCAAATAAAAACTATACTTCCTTGTAGTAGAGGGTCCGCATCTAATGATAAACTATATATAATGTGGAGGTGACTAAAATGAAATGGGAAGATGTACGTCAAGCGTTTCCTGGGAAGTGGGTTTTGATTGAGGCGATAGAAGCATTTACGAATGAAGAAAGTGAACGTATTTTAGTCGATATCGTCCCTTTAAAAAAGTTCTCAAATTCTCCAGAGGCAACGAGAGCATATCAAGAACTTCATCGAGAAAATCCTACTCGCGAATTTTATGTCCTTCATACAAGTCGAGAAAATCCAAATATTATTGAGAAAAAATGGGTAGGTCTTAGACGATAATGAAAAAGTTAATGATTGATGCGTTTATGGTGGGTCCTAAGCCTAATTCCCTGCCTAAATAACCTGGAGGTGGATGATGTCTGAAATATTTTCAAAAGAAAGGCACTTACACATAAAGGTTTTGTTTCATGCTTTAATAGCGGCAATAGGACTTATTAGTATACCATTACATATATTTTTTTCTCCAGAACCAAGTGTATCTATTACTAAATTTACAATTCATTCTAATATCATTGTGACCATAACATTTATAATTAGTACGTATTTTCTTTTGGTAAAGAAGATAGAAAGCCGTACGTTGGACTTATGGAAAAATGCAGCGCTTATATATATGATGGTCGTTTTATTAACTTATCACTTTATCCTTTCTGGCGGTGGAGAATACAGTGGGACTAGAATTATTACAAATTTCACTTTACACTACTTAATTCCAATGTTTGTTTTACTAAATTGGATCATTTTCGAAGAGAAAAAATGGTATCGTTATTGGATCTACGTCAATATTTAGGACACATAAAAGTTAATTTTTTTCATTGTGCTTCGAAACTTATTTAAATGTGTATTTGAAGGCTTGACATGGAGCCTCTGTGTGCGTGGTGATTTGCGAAAGACG